>JAYSCC010000385.1:0-3810 GCA_041915065.1 Zavarzinia sp. | reverse complement strand
CGCGCTCGGCAAAATTCTACAAGTAAATCAACAGCTTGGGAGCGGTTTTTTCGTTCTGGAATTGGCCCTGCCGTCGTTGCTACAGTCCGGTTACGGACGGGCCCGGGCCGGCCCTCCCAGACGTCGAGAACCGGCGCCCACTGCAAGCATTTCACTTGACCGATCCCAATACTGAAGAGCAGCCGGAACCGCAGGACGCGGCTCCGCCGACCGGCGGTGGTCTGCCGCCCGGTTCCGTGCCGCCGCATCACGACATCGCCCCCGTCTCGATCGAAGAGGAGATGCGCCGCTCCTACCTCGATTACGCCATGAGCGTGATCGTCTCGCGTGCGCTGCCCGATGCCCGCGACGGCCTGAAGCCGGTGCATCGCCGCATTCTCCACGCCATGAACGAGAGCGGCTACGACTGGAACAAGTCCTACCGCAAGTCGGCGCGTATCGTCGGCGAAGTGATCGGTAAATATCACCCGCACGGCGACGGCGCGGTCTATATGGCCATGGTGCGGCTGGTGCAGCCGTTCTCCATGCGTCTGCCGCTCTTGGACGGCCAGGGCAATTTCGGCTCCATGGACGGCGACATGCCTGCCGCCATGCGTTACACCGAAATCCGCATGGGCAAGCCGGCTCACGCCCTTCTCGAAGACATCGAGAAGGAAACGGTTGACTTCCAGCCGAACTACGACGGTTCGGAGCGCGAGCCGGTGGTGCTGCCGGCGCGTTTCCCCAATCTTCTGGTCAATGGCGCGGGCGGCATCGCCGTCGGCATGGCGACCAATATCCCGCCCCATAACCTGGGCGACGTGATCGACGCCTGCCTCGCCTATATCGACAATCCCCATGTCCCGATCGAGCAATTGATCGAGCTCGTGCAGGCGCCGGACTTCCCGACTGGCGGCCTGATCATCGGTGGTGGCGGCGCACGGCAAGCCTATCTGACCGGGCGCGGTTCGGTCCTGATGCGCGCCCGCACTCATGTCGAGGAGATCCGCAAGGACCGCTGGGCGATCGTCGCGACCGAGATCCCCTATCAGGTCAACAAGGCGACGCTGCTCGAAAAGATCGGCGACGAGATGCGCTCCAAGCGGATCGAGGGGATCGCCGAACTGCGCGACGAATCCGACCGTGACGGCGTTCGTGTCGTGGTCGAGTTGAAGCGCGACGCGATCGCCGATGTCGTGCTGAATCAACTATTTAAGCATACGCCGCTGCAGCAGAGCTTCGGCATCCAGATGCTGGCCCTCGACCACGGGCGGCCCATCACGATGACCCTGAAGCAGATGATTCAGGCCTTCGTCGACTTCCGCGAGGAAGTGATCACGCGACGGACCCGCTTCGAGCTGAACAAGGCGCGCGACCGCGCTCATATCCTGGCCGGCCTCGCCATCGCGGTCGCCAATATCGACGAGATCATCAAGGTGATCCGCACCTCGCCCGATCCGGCCAGTGCGCGCGAAGCCCTGATGAGCCGGGATTGGCCGGTCAGCGATGTCGGCCCCTTGCTGCGCCTCGTGGAAGAGGCGGGCCACGCCGGTGCCGTCGACGGTACCTATCGCCTCGACGAGGTGCAGGCCCGCGCCATCCTCGACCTCCGGCTCCAGCGCCTGACCGCGCTCGGTCGCGACGAGATCGAGGACGAGCTGAAGCAGCTCGGCGAGCGGATCACTTATTTCCTCTCGGTGCTGCGTTCGCGCGACGTGCTGTTCGGCGTCATGCGCGACGAGCTCAATGCGGTGAAGGCGGAATTCGCCAATCCGCGCCGGACCGAAGTGGTGGCCTATACCGGCGACCTCGAGGACGAGGACCTGATCCAGCGCGAAGACATGGTGGTGACCGTGTCGCACGGCGGCTACATCAAGCGCGTGCCGCTCACCGCCTATCGCGCCCAGCGGCGCGGCGGCAAGGGCAAGTCCGGCATGGCGACGCGGGACGAGGATTTCGTCTCCCGCGTCTTCGTCGCCAATACCCATACGCCGGTGCTGTTCTTCTCGTCCCGCGGCATCGCCTATCAGCTCAAGGTCTGGCGCCTGCCGGAAGGCCTGCCGCAGTCGCGCGGCAAGGCCCTGGTCAACATGCTGCCGCTCGAGACGGGCGAGCGTATCGCGACCGTGATGCCCATGCCGGAGGACGAGGAGAGCTGGGCCAAGCTCCACGTCGTCTTCGTCACCAAGAAGGGTAACGTGCGGCGGAACGCGCTCTCCGACTTCGTCGACGTGCGCGCCAACGGCAAGATCGCCATGAAGTTCGAGGGCGAGGATGCCGATGACGAGCTGATCGCCGTTTCGCCCTGCGACGAGAGCCAGGACATCGTTCTCGCCGTCGACACCGGGCGGGCGATCCGCTTCCCCGTCGACGAGGTGCGCGAATTCGCCAGCCGCCATTCGACCGGTGTCCGTGGCATCCGCCTCGACGAAGGGGCGCGGGTCGTGGACATGTCGTTGCTCGCCCATGTCGAGGCGACGCCGGCCGAACTCCGCGCCTATCTGAAGGCCGCCAAGGCGGGCGACGAGGAAATCGTCGACGTCGCCGAGGACGAGGAGGAGGGCGAGGACGGCGCCGACGTGACGCTGAGCGACGAACGCTTCGCCGAGCTTCAGGCCAAGGAGGAATTCCTCCTCACCGTGACCGAGAACGGCTACGGCAAGCGCACCTCGGCCTACGACTACCGGCTGACCCGGCGCGGCGGCAAGGGCATCATCGCGATCGCCACCAGCGCCCGGAACGGCAGGCTGGTGGCCGCCTTCCCGGTGACCGACCGCGACCAGGTGATGCTGGTGACCGACGGCGGCCAGGTGATCCGCTGCCCGGTGCATGACATCCGCATCGCCGGCCGCAACACCCAGGGCGTCACCCTGTTCCGCACGGCGGAAGACGAGCGCGTGGTCTCCATCACCCGCCTCGAGGACGCCATGGAGGAAGAGGGCGAGGAGACCGAAGCCGAGGTCGAGGCGACCGAGGCCGAGGGGGGCGAGGGCTGATGCGCATCGGCGTCTATCCCGGCACCTTCGATCCGCCCACCCTCGGCCATTTCGACATCATTCGGCGCGGTGCCAAGCTCGTCGACAAGCTGGTGCTCGGCATCGGCATCAACTCCGGCAAGTCGCCGATGTTCGAATTCGACGAGCGGCTGGAGATGATGAACGAGCTGATCGCCGGGCTTCGGGACGAGCCCGGCACCGGCCAGATCGAGGTGGTGCCCTTCAAGGGCCTGGTGGTCGATTTCGCCCGCGCCAACAGGGCGACCGTGCTGTTGCGCGGGCTTCGCTCCGGCACCGATTTCGACTACGAGTTCCAGATGACCGGCATGAATGCCACCATGGCGCCCGAGGTCGAGACCGTCTTCCTGATGGCCGACCTCGTGCACCAGGCGATCGCCTCCAGCCTGGTCAAGGATGTCGCCCGTCTGGGTGGCGACTATTCCGCCTTCGTGCCGCCGACCGTGGCCGCGCGGCTGCGCGCCAAGCTCGCACAGCCGAAATCCACCTGAGCGATTTCCGCTCGGGATGACCCTTTACCCGAGACCTTTGGGAGGAGTTAGGGTATGAAGCGCCTGTTTGCCATTCTACTTGCGATGTTTGCCATGACCACTGCCGCGGTTGCCGCCGATCCCGAAAACACCCTGCTCCTGCAGCTCAAGGACGGCACCGTCGTCATCGAACTGCGTCCGGACCTGGCGCCAAAGCATGTCGCCCGGATCAAGGAACTGGTGCGCCAGGGCTTCTATGACGGCATCGTCTTCCACCGCGTGATCGACGGCTTCATGGCCCAGACCGGCGACCCGACCGGCACCGGCATGGGCGGTTCGGGCCAGAA
>JAYSCC010000384.1:0-3818 GCA_041915065.1 Zavarzinia sp. | reverse complement strand
ACGTGGCGATAAGAGTGACCGGCCGGCCGCCCGACAATCTGGTCGGCCGCCGGATCGCCGTCGTGGAACATGCGGTCTACGGCGCCCGCGAACTGGCGGCCCGTTTGCCGGGGGTGGTCGACTACGGCGCTCTGCCCTGGATCACCTATAGCCCGGGCGAGCCGACCCGCTGGATCGATAGTTGGCTGCGGGCCAACATGCCGATCTCGAAGGTGGCGGCCCAGGTCGGCACCACATTGATTATGCTGCGTGCCGTCCAGGCCGGCATCGGCGTCGCCCTGCTGCCCACCCTGCTGGGCGATGGCGATCCGGGACTGGAGCGCCTTTCGCCGCCCTTCGCCGAGCTGCGTCAGGACGTCTGGCTGCTGACCCCGCGGGAATTGCTGAACACCGCCCGGGTCCGCGCCTTCTTCCATCATATGGTGGCCGCCACCGGGCGGGGCTTGCCGGCCGGCGCGGCCGAGC
The DNA here is from genome assembly GCA_041915065.1 of Zavarzinia sp. GTDB lineage: Bacteria > Pseudomonadota > Alphaproteobacteria > Zavarziniales > Zavarziniaceae > Zavarzinia. Next base: position 3,353 of record JAYSCC010000384.1, on the reverse strand, counting down.
CGATCCCGCTCCGGGCGTGAGCCGGGCTATTCCGCCGCCACTGTCCTGGGCGCGCGGCGGTGGAACAGCCGGCCCAGCTTGTCGAGATAGAGATAGATCACCGGCGTGGTGAACAGGGTCAGGGCCTGGCTGACCACGAGGCCGCCGAACATGGCGTAACCGAGCGGCTGGCGCAGTTCGGAGCCGGTGCCGGTGCCCAGCATCAGGGGCACGGCGCCCAGCAGGGCGGCCATGGTGGTCATGGTGATCGGGCGGAAGCGGAGCAGCGCCGCTTGGCGGATCGCCGCCTCGGCGTCGAGGCCCTGCTCGCGCTCGGCGGCGATGGCGAAATCGACCATCATGATGCCGTTCTTCTTCACGATGCCGATCAGCAGAATGAGGCCGATCAGGGCGATCAGGCTGAAGTCGAAACCCGCCACCATCAGCGTTGCCAAAGCGCCGAGCCCGGCCGAGGGCAGGGTCGAGAGAATGGTCAGCGGGTGGACGAAACTCTCGTAGAGGATGCCCAGGATCAGATAGACGACGACCAGCGCCGCCCCGATCAGCAAGGGCACGGTGGCGAGCGATTCCTGGAATGCCTGGGCCGTGCCGGCGAAAGTACCGGTCAGCGAGGCTGGCGCGCGCAGCTCGCGCATGGCGGCGTCGATCGCCTGGGTCGCCTGGCCCAGTGCCACGCCCTGGCCCAGGTTGAAGCTGATCGTGGTCGCCGGGAACTGGCCCTGGTGGGAGATCGAGAGCGGGCGGACCTTTTCCGTCGTCCAATGGGCGAAGGCGGCCAGCGGTACCTGGATGCCGGAGGCCGGGCTCTTCAGGTGGATCTGCTGCAGCGTGTCCGGATCGTTCTGGAGGTCGGGGCGGATTTCCAGGATGACGCGGTAGGAATTGGTCTGCGTGAAATATTGCGCCACTTGGCGCTGGCCGAAGGCGTCGTAGAGCGTGTCGTCGATCATCTGCGGCGTGAAGCCATAGCGCGAGGCCTGGTCGCGGTCGATGGTCAGGGTCACCGTGGTGCCTTCGGTCTGCTGGTCCGAGGCGACGTCGCGGAGCTCAGCCAAGCCGCGCAGCTTGGCCAGCACCCGCGGCGCCCAGGCGTTCAGCTCCTGCGCATCGGCGTCTTGCAGGGTGTATTGGAACTGGGTGCGGGACGAGCGGCCGCCCATGCGCACGTCCTGCGCCGCCTGGAGGAACAAACGGGCACCCTCGACCTTGTCGAGCTGCGGCCGCAGGCGGGCGATGATGCGGTCGGCACTCGCCGTCCGTTCCGCGCGCGGCTTCAGGGTGATGAACATGCGGCCCGAATTGAGCGCGGAACCGCCGCGTCCGCCGATCGACATCGCGACATTGGCGACATCGGGGTCGGCCGAGACGATCCGGCCCAATTCTTCCTGAAGCTCGACCATCTTGGCGAAGGAGGTGTCCTGCGAGGCTTCGGAAGTGCCGGTGATCAACCCGGTGTCCTGCTGCGGGAAGAAGCCCTTGGGGATCGCCGTGAAGAGATAGAGCGTGCCGCCGAGCGTCGCCAGAAACACCAGCAGGGTCACGAAACGGTGGCGCAGCACGAGGTCGAGGCCGCGCTCGTAGAGGCGGAGCAGACCGTCGAAAAAGGCTTCGCTGGCCCGGAACAGGCGGCCATGGCCTTCCGGCGGGACGTGTTTCACCAGGCGCGCCGCCATCATCGGCGTCAGCGTCAGCGAGACCACGGCGGAAACCGCGATCGCCATCGAGAGCGTGACCGCGAATTCCCGGAACAGCCGGCCGATGATGCCGCCCATCAGGAGGAGCGGGATCAGCACCGCGACCAGCGACAGGCTGATCGAGACGATGGTGAAGCCGATCTCGCCCGCGCCGCGCAGTGCTGCCTGGAACGGCTTCACGCCGTTCTCGACATGGCGGGTGATGTTCTCGAGCACGACGATCGCGTCGTCGACCACGAAGCCGACCGAAATGGTCAGCGCCATGAGCGAGAGATTGTCGAGGCTGTAGCCCGCCGCCCACATGGCCGCGACCGCGCCGCACAGCGCCAGCGGCACGGTGATGGCCGGGATCGCGGTCGACCACAGACTGCGCAGGAAGAGGAAGATCACCATGACCACGAGGCCGATGGTGAGGGCCAGGGTGAATTGCACGTCGTGGACCGAGGCGCGGATGGTCTGCGTCCGGTCGCTGATCACCTTGACGTCGATCTCCGGCGGCAAGGCGGCCAGCAGGTGCGGCAGGGCGGCCTGGATGCGGTCGACCGTGTCGATCACATTGGCGCCCGGCTGCTTGAAGACGACCAGGAAGACGCCGCGCTTGCCGTCGGACCAGGCGGCCTGCTTGCTGTCCTCGGGACCGGCCACCGCCTCGCCGACGTCGCTGACCCGGATCGGCGCGCCGTTCCGATAGGCGATCACGGCATCGTTCCAGTGGCCGGCTTCGGTCAACTGGTCGTTGGCATAAAGGGTGAAGCTGCGGATCGGCCCGTCGAAACTGCCCTTCGGGCTGTCGACCGTGAGCACGCCGATCTGGGAGCGGATCTCTTCGAGCGAGATGTTCTTGGCGACCAGCTTGGCGGGATCGATCTGGATCCGGATCGCCGGCTTCTGCTGGCCGCCGATGGTGACCTGGGCGACACCGTCGAGCTGGCTGATGTGCTGCGCCAGCTTGACGTCGACATTGTCGTTCACCTCGGTCAGCGGCAGCGTGTCGGAATGGGCGGAGAGCAGCAGGATCGGCGAATCCGCCGGGTTCACCTTGCGGTAGGTGGGCGGCCCCGGCAGGTTGCGTGGCAACTGGCCGCTGGCGGCGTTGATCGCCGCCTGGACGTCGTTGGCCGCCGCGTCGATGTCGCGCGAAAGATCGAACTGGATGGTGATCGAGGTCGAGCCGAGCGAGGACGAAGAGGTGAGCTGAGTCACCCCCGGCATCTGGGCGAATTGCGTTTCCAGCGGCTGGGCGACCGAGGCCGCCATGGTCTCCGGGCTCGCCCCCGGCAGGGAGGCGGAAACCTGGATGGTCGGGAAATCGACCTGAGGCAAGGGCGCCACCGGCAGCAGCGGATAGGCCACGAGGCCGGCGAAGACGAGCGCCACCATGAGCAGGGTGGTGGCGACCGGATGGCGGATGAAGGGCCCGGAAATGCCCCCGCTCATCGTGCCGCTCCCTGGTCGGCGCCGGCCGGCTCCTCGCGCGGGTCGACTGCGATGCCGTCGCGCAGCCGGTATTGGCCGAAGGTCACCACCTTCTCGCCACCCTGAAGCCCGGTCGAGACCACGGAGCGGCCGTCCGCCTCCATCAGCACGGTGACCGGGCGGATCTTGGCCATATTGTCGTCGCCCACGACCCAGGCATAGAGGCCGTTCTGGCCCCGCTGC
>JAYSCC010000383.1:0-3846 GCA_041915065.1 Zavarzinia sp. | reverse complement strand
ACGCCTCGGCACTCGCCAAGGCGATCCCTGTGCTGCTGATCGGTGTCGCCCTCTATGTCCTGCTGTCGCCCCGGGCGTCCGACATCGAGGCGCATCAGCGGATTTCGACGGGCGCCTTCGCGGGCTTCGTGGCGCCGCTGATCGGTGCCTACGACGGCTTCTTCGGGCCGGGCACCGGGTCCTTCTTCGCGATCGGCTTCGTCGCCCTGCTCGGCTTTTCGCTGCGCCGGGCGACGGCGCACGCCAAGCTGCTGAACTTCACCTCGAACATCGCCTCGCTCGCGGTCTTCCTGACCGGCGGCCACGTGGTCTGGATTGCCGGCCTCGCCATGGCGGCCGGCCAGCTCATCGGTGCCCAGGTCGGCGCCCATCTGGTGATCCGGGTGGGCGCCCGGATCGTGCGGCCGATCCTGGTCGTGATGTCCCTGGCGCTCGCCCTGAAGCTGCTCGTTCTCGGCTAGTCCTTCTTCGAGAGGGCGTCCTTCACCCCCTGATAGTCGATCTTGCCGGAGCCGAGCAGGGGCACTTCGGTGACCGTGACGATCGTCTTCGGCAGCATCAATTCGGTCAGTCCGCGTTCCTGTAGATGGCGGGAGAAGCGGCTGCGTTCGGCTTCGGGGCAGGTCGTCATCATGGCCAGGCGCTCGCCCTTGGTGGGGTCGGGCAGGTTGACCACGGCATGGATGAATTCGGGCCAGATCTCGTTCGCCTCGTGCTCGACCGCGGCGAGACTCACCATCTCGCCCGCGATCTTGGCGAAGCGCTTGGCCCGGCCGAGAATGGTGACGAAGCCGAGATCGTCGATCTCGACGATGTCACCGGTGTCGTACCAGCCGTCCTTGGGCGGATCCAGTTCGGCCGGCCGGTCGGGCCAATAATAGCCGAGCATGATGTTGGGGCCGGTGACGACCAGGCGGCCACCCCGGACGATACCCTCGACCGGCTCGATCCGGGCGCGCATGGCCGGCAGCAGGCGGCCGACCGAGCCCGGCTTGAACTGCATCGCCGTATTGACCGCGACCACGGGCGAGCATTCGGTGGTGCCGTAGCCCTCCAGGATGCGGACGCCGAATTTCTCGCCATAGATCCGCCGCGTCTCGTCCTTCACCCGTTCGGCCCCGGCGAAGATGTAGCGGGTCGAATAGAAGTCGTAGGGGTGGGCGGCACGGGCATAGCCGTTCAGGAAGGTATCGGTGCCGAACATGATGGTCGAGCCGGTCTCGTAGACCAGTTCGGGGATCGCCCGGTAATGCAGGGGCGAGGGGTAGAGGAAGGTCTTCACCCCGACCAGGATGGGCAGCACCATGCCGCCCAGCAGGCCGAAGGAATGGAACACGGGCAGGGGGTTCAGCACCTTGTCCTGGCGCGTGATGTCGACGATCGAGGTGACCTGGAGCTGGTTGGCGTTCAGGTTGCGGTGGCTCAGCACGACGCCCTTCGGCAAGCCTTCCGAACCGGAGGTGAAGAGCACCACGGCCGGCGCCTCCGCCGGTGTCGTCACTTCGCCGTGGAAGAATTTCGGTGCTCGCGCGGCGGCGAGGCCGAACAGTTTGTCGGTCAGTGTGAGGCCGCTGCGGACGTCCTCGAGATAGACGATGGTGGCGACCTCGCCGATCGCCTTGATGGCATCTTCGAGCTTGGCCATCAGGACGAAGCGGCGTGAGGTCAACACGGTCTTCACCTTGGCCGTGCGGCAGGCGGAGGCCATGGTCGACGGCCCGGCCGAGAAATTCAGCATGGCCGGAATCCGGCCATAGGCGATCAGGGCGAAGAAGGTGACCGCGACGCCGGCCGTATTGGGCAGCAGCACGCCGATCGTCTCGCCGTCCGCGGTGCGCCGGGCCAGCGCCCGCCCCAGCACCAGGCAGGCCATGACGAAGCGGTTGTAGGTCAGCGGCTTGCGGTCCTGGTCCTCGATGATCTGGGAGGAACCGCCGTGGCGGGTCCGGGAGTCGAGCAGGGCCTGCCACAGGTTCCGCGAAAGATCGGCCGAGGCGAACATCATCTCGACCATGACGTCATAGAGCTTGTTGCCCACGACCTGGCGGCGGCGGCGCCCGGTGATGCCGGCGGCGACCTCGAAGCGGCGCGGCTCCAGAATGTGGATCGTCACCTTGGGGAACAGGCGGCGGTGGATCTTGCCGCCCAGGCGCGAGAACAGCGAATACTGCGGCCCTTCGATCCGGATAGGCACCACTTTGGCCTGGGCTCGGTCGGCGACCATGCCGGGGCCTTCGTAGATCTTCATCAGGCCGCCGGTCACGGTCGGCCGGCCTTCGGGGAAGATCACCATGGGAGCACCATCGGCGACCGTGCGGATCAGCGCCTTGACCGCGCCGGGCTGCGAGGCATCGACCGGATAGAGCTTGATCAGTTTGGCGAGCAGGCGGACGCCGAAACGGCCGGCCACTTCCTTCGGCGCCGCGAAGAGCGGCTGCCCGGGCAGGAAGGCGGCCAACAAGGGCGCATCCAGGTTGGAGACGTGGTTGGCGACATAGACGACGCGGGAACCGGCGTGGGCGATATGTTCGAGCCCCGTCACCTCGACCCGGAAGGCGAAACGCAGCAGCCGCGCCGCCGCCGCCTTGAACAGATGGTCGGGCCACAGGCGGAGTGCCGCCGGCAGGCTCGCCACCACCAGAAGGCCGAGAACCAGGAAGAGGTCGGCCAGGCCGAAGCCGATCAGCCGCAGCAGCAGGGCGCCGATCAGCCCGGCGAGGCCGGTGAGTCCGGTCAGCAGGCCGGTGACCGCATAGTGATGGGCGGTGCGCCGCTCGTCCTCGGGATCGCCGACCAGGACCAGGAGCGGGGCCGCGAGCAGGCCGCCGGCCGCGGCCAGGAAGAAGGCGTCGATTGCCAGGCGGACGGCGCCGGCATCGCCGAAGACGTCCCAGAGCGGACGGGCAGGGCCGGTGACGGCGGTCAGGTTGCCGGCGACGACGAAGAGATCGAAGGCACCGAAGGCGGCGACGATCAGGGCCGGCGGCAGGAAGGCGGCGCTGACCGCCACGCTGCCGGCGAGCCGACGGGCCAGGAAGGCACCGAAGGTGACGCCGAGGGCGAAGACGCCGAGAAAGGCATATTCCGCGAGCGGCCCGCCGCCCAGGATCTGGCGCATCACTGCCGGCAGATAGGTGACCAGCAGCACGGCACCGGCGGTGAACCAGGCGATGCCGAGGGCGGCGGTCCAGGGGACCTGACGCTGGCGCATGGGGCCGATGGTGGCGAAGATGCCGCCGCGGGCAAGCGCCGGCAGGTCGCGCTCATCCTCGGCCGGGGGCTCGCCCACCGTGGCCTTGGCCAGCCTGCCGGTCAGCCACCAGCCGAAGCTGGCGACCACCACCAACGCGCCGGCCAGCAGGACGTCGCCCCCCGGCAGGCTGCCCAGCCCATGGCCGAGCCCGATGCCGGCCGCGGCCCCGAGGAAGACGGCACTGAGAGCCCCGGCGACGCCGCCGAGCCGCTGCCCCGGCCCAAGCCTTCGATGCAGGGCAGAGAGCACCAGAGGCCCGAGCACGGCGCCGACGATCCCGTCGAGCGCCAAGGCGGCCCAGCGCGCCCAATCTTCGCCGCTGACCAGGCCGCCGCCCTCGACCAGGGCCGACAGAAGGAGGACCGCCATCGACCAGGTGACCAGGGGCTGGCCACGGCCGCGCACGGCGATGGCGCCCGACAGACGGGGCAACAGGATAGGCGGCACCAGCAGCAGGGCGGCGGCGAGCAAGCCGCGCAGGCCGAATTCCGGCGCCCCGCTATCGACCGGCAGGGCGATGAAACTGGCCGCGGTGACCAGGCTGTAGACCGCGAGGGCAAACCACAGGCGGGGTGCTGGCCCGGCGCTCCACC
>JAYSCC010000382.1:0-3850 GCA_041915065.1 Zavarzinia sp. | reverse complement strand
CTGGGATCGGCGAGCGCCGAATAGAGCAGGTCGAGGGCGGCGGATGACTTAACCATGTGATTAAGTATCACACCGGCACAGCGGCCGCGAGCGGAAACTTCACTATTCGGTTAAGTTTATCGCTTCGGCCGAGGGCGGCTGGCAGAGCAAGCCTTCGAGGGCGTCGATCAGATTGGCGTCGGCGACCGGTGCGGTCCAGCCGGCGGGCCAGAGATCGGGCGAGACCGCCGCCGCTTCCCGCGACGAGAGGCCGGCGAAGGCGAGCAGCATGGCGAGCCTGATGCGCAGCCCGACCAGGGCGGGCGGCATCGCCGGCATCAGGCGGCGCAGATGGGCGACGCAGCGCCGCGTCGCCGTGTCGAGATCGAAATGGATCGCCTCGAACAGGAGTTCGCTGTGGCTCGCCATCACCCGCTTCATGAAGCGGATGGCGTCTTCGCCGACCGGCGCCACTTCGCCTTCCAGCGGCGAAAGGTCGATCAGGACGGCCAGCACTTCACGCATGTCGCGCGGGCCGCCCGCCGCCTCCATGGCATCGACCCGGCGGTTGCGCTCCACCTCGACGGCGGCGGCGACATCGGCGATCAGCTCGCCGATCAGGGCTTCCTTGGAACGGAAGTAGTAGTTCACGGAACCGGCGTTCTTCTGCCCCGCGGCCTTGGTGATGTCGCGGATCGAGACGGCGTCGATCCCCCGCTCGGCGAACAGGCAGCGGGCCGCCTGCTTGATCTTCTCGCGCGTGTCGCCGCCGCGGGGTGCATGGTCGTCGGTCATCAGTGCTCTTCAGGCGATCTCGAAACGGATGGGCAGGGATTTCGGCCCGTTCACGAAATTGGCTTCGGACATGCGGGGCTCGCCCGCCAGCTCGAGGGACTTCAGGCGTGGCAGCAGGGCCTCGAACAGGAGCCGCATCTCCATCTTGGCGAGATGCTGGCCGAGGCAGAGATGCCCGCCGTAACCGAAGGCGAGATGGCGGTTCGGCTTGCGGTCGACGCGGAACGCGAAGGGATCCTCGAACACCGCCTCGTCACGGTTGCCCGAAGCATAGCAGAGCATGAGCCAGTCGCCCTTGGCGATCTTGCGGCCGGCCAGTTCGGCATCCTCGGTCGCGGAACGCATGAAGGTCTTGACCGGCGTGGTCCAGCGGATCGCCTCGTCGACCAGGCCCGGCACCAGGGAGGGATCCTGCTTCACCAGGGCGAATTGGTCCGGGTTTTCGGCCAGCGCCCAGAGCGCCCCCGCGGTCGAGGACGAGGTGGTGTCATGCCCCGCCGTGGCGACGATGATGTAATAGCTCATCGATTCGAGGTCGGACATCGGCTTGCCGTCGACCATGGCAGTGGCGATCACGGTCGCCAGGTCGTCGCGCGGGTGCTTCCGCCGGTCTTCGGTGATCACGCGGAAATAGGCTTCGAAATCGGCCACCGTCGCCTGCAGCATCATGACGATCTGCTCGATGTCCATGGCCGAGAGCAGGGTGCGCGCCTGGTCCGGGTCCTGCGGGCCGAACAATTCCTGGGTGAGCTGGAGCATCCGGGCCTCGTCCTCGGCCGGAACGCCCAGGATCTCCATCACCACGTGGAGGGGATAGCCGAGGGCGAGATCGGCGACGAAATCGCATTCCCGAGCACCCTTTTCGAGGAAGCGCGCCACCGCCGCCTCGGCGATGGCACGGACCCTGTCCTCGATCTTCTTCAGGCTCTGCGGCATGAACCAGTTCTGGGTCAGGGCGCGGTATTTCGGATGGTCCGGCGGGTCCATCTGCACCAGGGAACGGATCAGGTTGGGGTTGCCGCCGGTCAGCTTGCGGACGAAGGCATCGCCTTCCTTGTTCACGATGGTGGTCGAACGATCGGCCGAGTGGAACAGGGCGTTCTGCCGGCTGACCTCCAGAATATCGGCATGGCGGGTGACCGCCCAGAAGGGGTCGTAACCCTCCGGCTCGGCCACCGCGAGCGGCATGTTGGCGCGCAGCCAGGTGTAATTCTCGTGCAGTTGCTCCGGCTTGCCGAAGACCAGCGGATCGACCAGGGCATTGGCCACGGCAAGCGGAATCCGTTCCTGCATGTTCTTCCTCCCTCATGCGCCCTTTGGGCTTGCATTGTTAATACGATGTTTTAATAATGCGGAAAAGAGATCGGCACAAGCACCGATCAGCGGGAGGAGAGTGAATGCCCAGGGCCGAAAACCCATCGGTTTCGGTGCCCTCCGACGTCGCCGTGCCGGCGCCGGAGACGCTTTGCTTTCTGCGCGCCCCGCTCGGCCTCTCCGTGATCGCCGCCTGCCGACGCCTGTCCGGCGGCGCCAGCCAGGAGAGCTGGCTGATCGACGCAGCCGGCCTCGACGGCAGCCCGCGGCGCTTCGTGCTGCGCCGGACACCCGCCGCGACCTGGACTTTCGACCTCGCCGCCGGAATCGAGACGGAGGCCGCCCTGATGCGCCTCGCAGGTGCTGCCAGCGTGCCCTCCCCCGCCGTCGCCGCCGTGCTGGACGGCACGGAAGGGCTCGGCCGCGGCTTCGTCATGGGCTTCGTCGCGGGCGAGACCCTGGGCCACAAGATCGTGCGCGATCCCGCCTTCGCCGCGGTCAGGCCCCAGCTCGCCGGCCAATGCGGCCGGGTGCTGGCGGCGATCCATGGCATCGATGCGGGCGATGTGCCCGGCCTCCGCCTCCAGACGGCGGAAGCCCAGGTCGCGGCCTTGGCCGAACTCCATGCCGGGGGCGGCTGGGTCCGGCCGGTGTTCGACCTGGCGCTGGCCTGGTTGAAGGCGCATCTGCCGGCGGCGCCACTGGCACCGCGCCTGGTGCATGGCGATTTCCGGAACGGCAATCTGATCGTCGGGCCGGACGGGATCCGCGCCGTGCTGGACTGGGAATTGGCCCATCTGGGCGATCCGCTCGAAGACCTGGGCTGGCTCTGCGTGCCGTCCTGGCGTTTCGGGGCCGAGGCGCCGGTCGGTGGTTTCGGCACCCGGGAAGAGCTTTTCGCGGCCTATGAGGCGGCGAGCGGCGCCCCGGTCGATGCCGCGGCGGTATGCTTCTGGGAAGTGCTGGGCACGCTTCGCTGGGGCCTGATCTGCGCCGAGAGCGCCAATCGGTTTCTGACCGGGGGCGACCACTCTGTCGAGCGCGCGGTGATCGCCAGGCGCGCCTCCGAGACCGAAATCGACCTCCTCGACCTGCTGACCACCGAAGGGATGTGACCATGCAGGACAGACCCGATCCCGCCGAGATCCTTGCCGCCGTCGCCGATTTCCTGCGGGCCGAGGTATTGCCGGCGCTCGATGGCCGTCTCGCCTTCGACCTCCGGGTCTCGATCGGCGCGCTCGACCTCGTGATGCGCCAGCTCGCCCTGGCGCCCGCTTCGGATGCGGCGGAAGCGGCGCGGCTCGCCGCCCTGCTCGGTCCCGGCGGCACGCTCGAAGCCGGCAACCGGGATCTTGCGGCCGCCATCGCCGAGGGCCGCCTGGGGCTCGACACGCCCGGCCTGCTCGACCACCTGCGCCGCACCGCGATCGAGAAGCTGGCGGTCGACCAGCCGAAATATGCCGGCCTTCGCCGCGCGCTGAACCAGGGGGCCTGAGATGGATTTCGACCTGCCGGCAGACCTCACCGCCTATCTGGCCGAACTCGACGCCTTCATCGACGCCGAGATCGCCCCCCTGGAGGCGGTGGACGACAATATCCGCTTCTTCGACCATCGCCGCGAATGGGCACGCACCGATTGGGAGGCCGGCGGCCTGCCCCGCCACGAATGGGAAGCGCTGCTGGCCACCGTGCGCCGCAAGGCCGATGCCGCCGGCCACCTCCGCTTCGCCCTGCCGCGTGAATACGGCGGGCGGGACGGCTC
>JAYSCC010000381.1:0-3864 GCA_041915065.1 Zavarzinia sp. | reverse complement strand
GACGATGACGAAGGCATCGGGGGCATAGCGCTTGATGGCGTGGCCGGCCGCCGCCATCACCTTGGCATTGACCGCCAGGAGATCGTCGCGGCTCATGCCCGGCTTGCGCGGCACGCCCGCGGTCACGATCACCACGTCGGCGCCGCGGATCACGGAATAATTCTTGGCGCCGCCGAGCACGGCATCGAAGCCGAGAACGGGGGAGGCTTCGGCGATATCCAGCGCCTTGCCCTGGGGAACGCCGTCCAGGATGTCGAAGATCGCGACATCACCCAGTTCCTTGAGGCCGGCCAGAAGGGCGAGCGTTCCGCCGATCTGTCCACCCCCGATCAGGGCGATCTTGTTGCGCGCCATACCCCAGGCTTCCCCACGATCACTATCGGGGCCGTTGATTAGCGCGATTTGTCGCACATCACAAGGTTCGCGAAGGTCGAAAGAGGCCCGAAATGCGGCCTTCTCCGCCTATTTTCTAGTGACTTGCGATTTGAAAGTTTCAGTTTTATATTGCAACCATAATCCATTGAGGCCGGAGAGCCGCCATGCCGCGAACCGATTTCAGCCAGCAACAGTGCCCGGTCGCCCGCGCCCTGGACCGCCTGGGCGAAGGCTGGTCCATCCTGATCCTGCGCGACGCCTATTATGGCGTGAGCCGTTTCGACGACTTCCGGAAGAGCCTCGGCATCGCGCCCAACATCCTGGCCCGCCGGCTCGACGCCCTGGTCGATTCGGGGCTTCTGGAGCGCCGGCCCTACAGCCTGCACCCGCTCCGCCACGACTATCTGCTGACGGCGGCGGGGCGCGATTTCCGGCCGGTGATCTGGGCCCTGCTGGCCTGGAGCAACCGCCATTTCGCCCCCGAAGGGCCGAGCGTCGTCCTGGTCGAAAGGGCGACCGGCCAGGTCGCCGAGCCGGTGATGACGGACGGCGCCAGCGGCCGGCCGATGCGGGTGGAGGATTACCGCCCAGCCGCCGGCCCGGCGGCGGACGACCGACTGCGCCGGCGCCTGGCCCGGCTGGAGGCCGCAGCATGAGCGCCGTCGCCCCCGCCCTGCCCGCCCGCAGGTTCCGCACCCGCCGCCTCGCCCTCGTCGTCCTGGCCGCCGCCGGGCTCCTCGTGCTCGCCCATTTTGGCTGGGACTGGTGGACGGCCGGCCGCTTCCTGGAATCGACAGACGATGCCTATGTCGGCGGCGACATCACAGTGATCGCCCCCAAGGTCGCCGGCATCGTCGCGGAGATCGCGGTCACGGACAACCAGGCGGTCAAGGCCGGCGACCTGCTGGCCCGGCTCGACGACCGCGACGTCCGCGCCGCCCTCGCCAAGGCGGAAGCCGCCGTCGCCCGGCAGCAGGCCGCTCTGGCGAATTTGGACGCACAACGGCGCTTGCAGGAATCGCTGGTCGACCAGGCCAAGGCCGGCATCGCCGCGACCGAAGCCGTGATCGGCCGGACGCGCGACGACCGCGCCCGCTACCAGCAGCTCTCGGCCCGAGCCTTCGCCTCGGTCCAGGCTTTCCAGAAGGCCGATGCCGACTACAAGCAGGCCATGGCCGACGGCGCCAGGGCCGAGGCCGCCCTCGCCGCTGCGACCCGCCAGCTCGCCGTGCTCGACACCGGGCGGACCGAACTCGAGGCCGCCCTCGCCGCCGCCGTCGCCGACCGTGACGCCGCCGCCCTCACCCTCTCCTATGCCGAGATCCGGGCACCGGTCGACGGCGTGGTCGGCAACCGGGCGGTGCAGCGTGGCGCCTATGCCGCCGCGGGCACGCCGCTGCTCTCCCTGGTGCCATCCCGCGGCCTCTGGGTCGACGCCAATTTCAAGGAGAGCCAGCTCGCCGATATGCGCCCCGGCATGGCAGTCACCGTCGTCGCCGACGTGCTGCCCGGCCGCGTCTTTCAGGGCCATGTCGACAGCCTGGCACCGGCCACGGGTGCACAGTTCAGCATCCTGCCGCCAGAAAACGCGACTGGCAATTTCACCAAGATCGTGCAGCGCGTGCCGGTGCGCATCCTGCTCGACGGCGAAGGTGGCGTGTTGGGCGCGCTCCGTCCTGGGCTCTCGGTCACCGTCTCGGTCGATCATCGGGGCGAGGGCGAACACCGCGAGGCGTCCCTGCCGTGACCCCGCCCGATCAGTTGCCGATGCGCCGCCGCGTCTTCGCCTTCGCGGTGATGTGCGTCGGCTTCTTCATCGCCCTCCTCGACATCCAGATCGTCTCGGCGTCGCTGCGGGACATCGGCGGCGGCCTCTCCGCCGGGGCGGACGAGCTGGCCTGGGTGCAGACCTCCTATCTGATCGCGGAGATCATCGTGATCCCGCTCTCGGGCTGGCTGTCGCGGGTGATGTCGACACGCTGGCTCTTCGCCGCCTCGGCCGCCGGCTTCACCCTGACCAGCCTCGCCTGCGGCTGGGCCTGGGACATCCAGTCGATGATCGTGTTCCGGGCCCTGCAAGGCTTCCTCGGCGGCTCGATGATTCCGACCGTGTTCACCGCCGCCTTCGCCTTCTTCACCGGCCCCCGCGTGGTGGTGGCCGCCGCCATCATCGGTGCGCTGGCATCGCTGGCGCCGACCCTCGGCCCGACCATCGGCGGCTGGATCACCGAGCAATATTCCTGGCACTGGCTGTTCTTCGTGAACCTGCTGCCCGGCGCCTTCATCACCGTCGTGGTGCCCCTCGTGGTGAAGATCGACAAGCCGGATCTCTCGTTGCTCCGCGGAGCCGACTATCCGGGCATCGTGCTGATGGCGCTCTTCCTCGGCTGTCTCGAATATACGCTGGAGGAAGGCCCGCGTTACGGCTGGTTCGACGACGGCGTGATCCGGACGACCGGCTGGATCGCCCTCCTAGCCGGCCTCGCCTTCGTCTGGCGGAGTCTCAGCTTCGCCCGGCCCATCGTCGACCTGCGCGCCCTCGGCAGCCGGAATTTCGCCCTCGGCTGCCTGTTCTCCTTCGCGACCGGAATCGGGCTCTTCGCCACGATCTATCTGACCCCGCTCTTCCTCGGCCGGGTGCGCGGCTTTTCCGCGCTGGAGATCGGCCTCGCGGTGTTCTCGACCGGCATCTTCCAGCTCCTGGCGATTCCGGTCTATGCCGTGCTGGCGCGGCGGATCGACCTCCGCTGGCTGCTCATGGCCGGCCTCGCCGGCTTCACCCTGTCGATGGCCAATTTCGCCCCCATCACCCACGATTGGGGCTGGCGCGAGCTGCTGCTACCTCAGGCCCTGCGCGGTTTTTCCCAGCAGTTCGCGGTGGCACCGGCGGTCACCCTGACGCTCGGCGGTTTGGCGCCCGACCGGTTGAAGCTCGCCTCCGGCCTGTTCAACCTGATGCGCAACCTGGGCGGCGCCATCGGTATCGCAGCCTGCGCCACCTTGCTGAACGACCGCACCAACCTGCATTTCCTGCGCTTGGCCGAACATCTGACTCCGGCCGATCCCGCCGCGGTCGCGATGTTGCATCGGACCGCCGCCGCCCAGGGTGAAGGTCCGGCGCTCAGCCTGCTGCGCAGCCTCACGATGCGCGAGGCCCTGACCATGACTTTCGCCGACACATTCCTGGCGCTGCTCGTCGTCCTCGGCGCGGTCACCTTGCTGGTGCCCCTGATGCGCCGGGTCGGACCGCCGCGCGGCCCATCGGCCGACGCGCATTGAGCCTCAGCCGCCGTGGCCGAGGGCCAGGTAGTCGTCCGACTGCATCTCGTTGAGGCGGCTCGCCGTGCGTTCGAATTCGAAAGCGCCGTCGCCTTCGGGATAGAGATCGTCGGGACCCGCGGCGGCCGAGCAGATCAGCTTGGCCTTGGCTTCGTAGAGGGCGTCGACCAGGGTGACGAAGCGTTTCGCCTCGTTCCGCTTCTCGGGCGT
>JAYSCC010000380.1:0-3874 GCA_041915065.1 Zavarzinia sp. | reverse complement strand
GCCGGCCCCGGGGCCGGCTTCGTCACGGGTCAATGTCTCGGCGTCGATGGCGGCGCCGCCATGCGATAAGGGATGATCATGACCGCTTCGGTCTTCATGCAGGAAATCACCTGGCCGGACTTCCAGGCCAAGGTCGCGGCCGGCGCGCCGGTCTTCCTGCCCCTCGGCGCGACCGAGCAGCACGGGCCGCATCTGCCCCTCGGGGTCGACGTCTTCCTGCCCTCGGCGGTGGCGGCGGCGGTCGCCCGCGAAGTGGGCGGCCTGGTCGCGCCCACGATCCCCTATGGTTACAAGTCGCAGCCGCGTTCGGGCGGCGGCCAAGCCTTTCCCGGCACCACCAGCCTGTCGGCCCAGACCCTTTCGCTGGTGATCAAGGACGTGGTGCACGACCTCGGCCTCCATGGCGTGCGCCGTTTCGTGATCCTGAACGGCCATTTCGAGAATGCCTGGCCGGCGGTCGAAGGCCTCGACCTCGGGCTGCGCGAACTCCGCCGCGACGGCATCGCCGATGTTACGGCGCTCCGCCTCGAATATTGGGATTTCGTCAAGCGCGAGACCCTGGACCGGTTGTTCCCGGAAGGCTTCCCGGGCACCGATCTCGAACACGCCAGCCTGCTGGAGACTTCGCTCATGCTGGCGATCCGGCCCGATCTCGTCGACATGGGCAAGATCCCGAACGACGGCCCGGCCAAATTCCCGACCTACGACCGGACGCCGGTCTGGACCGACAAGGTGCCGGCCTCCGGCGTGCTGGCCCGCGCCCAGGGCTCCACGGCCGAGAAAGGCCAATGGCTGCTGGACGACCACGTGCCCCTGATCGCGGCGGCGGTGCGGGAGGAATTCGGGCTTTGAGCACGGCCGGCCTCGACGCGCTCGCCCGCGACGTGATCGCCACGGCGGCGCTGCCGCTCGGCCGGGCGCGCACGCTGCCGGCCGCGGTCTATACCGCCGAAGACTGGTTCGATCTCGAACGCCGCGCCGTCTTCGAGGCGGGCTGGATGGGCGTCGCCCATGTCTCCCAGGTGCCGGAGGCGGGGTCCTATCTCGCCGTCGACCTGCTGGGCGAGCCGATGGTGGTGGTGCGCGACAAGGCGGGCGTGATCCGCGTGCTTTCCCGCGTCTGCGCCCACCGGGCGATGGACATCATGCCGCCCGGCGGCGCGGTGCCGGAAAAGGGCAAGCGGGCGACCCTGACCTGCCCCTATCATTCCTGGACCTATAACCTCGACGGTTCCCTCCGCGGCTGCGCCCAGATGCAGGGGGCGGAGGGGTTCGAGAAGACGGACTGGCCGCTGCAGGAATTCCGGTCGGAGGTCTGGCAGGGCTTCGTCTTCGTCAATCTCGACGGCGAGGCGGAACCGCTCGCTTCCCAATATGCCGATTTCGCCGCCGCGATCGCGCCCTGGGACATCGGCGCGATGGAGATCGCGATCGAAATGACCTGGGACTGCGCCTTCAACTGGAAGGTGATGGTCGAGAACTGGATGGAGTCCTATCACCACATCGGCGCCCATGCCCGCACGCTGAACCTGACCATGCCGGGCGAAAAGACCTGGAGCGAGGCGGAACAGCCCCATTTCATCAAGGCCCATCTGCCCTATACGCCGGAAATGCGCGCCGGCCTCGCGGCCGGTGCGGTGCCGGGTTTCGCCGCGATCGACGGTTTGAGCGACGAGCAGGCCCACGAATGGGGCCTCTACCTCGGCCATTCCTGTTTCATGCTGCTGACGACGCATGACCGGGTGATCTGGTACCGCCTGCTGCCCGACGGGGCGGAGAAATGCCGCTTGCTGACCACCACCCTGGTGAAACGGCAGGCCAAGGCCGCAGCCGATTGGGACCAGGTGCTGGCGGCCGAGACCGAAATGCTGCGCGCCTTCCATACCGAGGATATGGCGGTCAATGCCGCGGTCCAGCGCGGCCTGCATTCG
The DNA here is from genome assembly GCA_041915065.1 of Zavarzinia sp. GTDB lineage: Bacteria > Pseudomonadota > Alphaproteobacteria > Zavarziniales > Zavarziniaceae > Zavarzinia. Next base: position 1,943 of record JAYSCC010000380.1, on the reverse strand, counting down.
CGGATGGCGGTGCGTGGCCGGCTCTCCCACCTCGAAGAGCCGGTCTGGCTGATCCAGCGCCATCTCGCCGCCCGGCTCCGGGGCCATTATCCCGAAAAGGCGGAGCGCCCGCCCTATTACGGGCCGCACGCCGCCGAATAATCAGGCCGGCGCGTGGCAGACGGCCTCGATATTGTGGCCGTCCGGATCGAGTACGAAGGCACCGTAGTAATTCGGGTGGTAATGGGCGCGGATGCCGGGCGCGCCATTGTCCCGCCCGCCGGCCGCCAGCGCGGCGGCATAGAAGGCATCCACAGTGGCCCGGTCGGGTGCCGCGAAGGCGACATGGAGCGTGCCGCTCAAGGGGCTTCCGCTGGAGCCGATCCAGAAGAAGGGCTTGCCGGCCGTGCCGAAACCGAGATGGGCGCCGGCCCCGGTCTGCTCCGCCGTCACCTCCATCTGCACCGTGATGCCGAGGGGGACGAGGGCGGCGGCATAGAAGGCGCGGGAGGCTTCGAGGTCCCGCACGGAAAAGCCGATGTGGTCGAGCATGGCCGGTCTCCAGAAGGCAGCGGGGAGACAGTTTGCCAGCGTCGCCCGGAAGCGCCAGCCGCAATGCCGACGAAATTGAGCGGTTGTGCCTTTTCGCATCCGATGGTTTTATAATCCCAGACTTTGTGCATCTGGGGATGTGCAAATTATGGCCACTGACAATCTTCTGGCGCTATTCGATGCTGCTTCCGCGGCTCCCTTCGTCGTAGCCCATGCTGCCACCAAAGGCATGGCGCTGCCCGACCAAGTCATTCGTCCTTTGCTGGATATGGCGGTCAAGGTCGCCCCGCTGCGGCAGGATGGGCCGGAATCCGCCGCCAGCCTGGCCGAAGCTAAGCGGACGCTCGATCAGTTGCGGCGGGCTGGGGAGAAGGACCAGTCCAAGATCGATGCCGCCGAGGCATTGGTGGCGGACATCGAAGCGGAAGTGCCCTCGATCGATGCCCAGGCCGCCTTCTGGTCGGCCATGGCCGAGGCGACCAAGGTGATCGCACCGGCGACCGCCGACAGCATCAGAAACCTCTATTGCCCGGATCTGGAGTACCGCCGGTCGTTCCTCCTGATCCTCTGGGACGGGGTGCGCGCCAGGCTGTTGGGCGGCGACGGCCGTGTCTTCACCCATGCCCGCGTCTTGGTCGAATCCTACATGAGCTGGGCGCTGATCGTGATGGCTCTACTTGTCGGGGCGCAGATCCTGTCCAACGTTGCGGGCAGCCGGCTCGGCCAGATCGATCTCGCCGAAGCCAAGCTGGCGGAAATCGTCGCCGAGATCGCGAAGACCGAAACTTCGGCCGAGAAGAGCATGAGCGTCGAGGAGAAGCCGGACGATCTGAGGGAGCTCTATATCCAGCGGAACGCGGCGGTCGACAAAGTGGCCGACGCCTATTGGTCGATGCTGCACGTGGCGGAATATCTGCCGCTGTTCGATACCACCAATGCCGTTGCGAGCATCCTCTGCAATGGCGGCGACAACCCAGTTGACGCCGCATTGGCGAAATGCCCAGCGAACGCAGGCGTGATCGAAGGGACACGGGGCATCGGCATCCTGCCGGGCCGGTCGGGCCGACTCGCCATCGTCGAGGCGATCTTCAGTGCCTTCGGCAACATCCTGATGCCCCTGTTTTTCGGTGCGATCGGCGCGCTCGCTTATGTGCTGCGCGACCTGTCGCGCACGATCCACGACTATACCTTGCGGCGTATCTCGGACGTCGGTTATCGGCTGCGTTTCATCTTGGGCGGACTTGCTGGTATCGCCGTTGGCTGGGTCCTGCCGGTGTTGCGGGCGACCGGCGGCGCGCCAGACCTGGGCGCCGGGGGCGGCGATGCCAATTCGGCGATGGTCGCCCTCGGCCTCGCCTTCGTCGCCGGCTATAGCATCGATATTCTGTTCAACTTCCTGGACCGCATCGTCG
>JAYSCC010000379.1:0-3885 GCA_041915065.1 Zavarzinia sp. | reverse complement strand
AAAACCCGGCGATCGCATCGGAGTCGAGTGAACATGCACGCCTATCGCACCCATACCTGCGGCCAGCTCACGGCTGCCGACATCGGTGAGACCGTCAAGCTGTCCGGCTGGGTCCATCGCAAGCGCGACCACGGCAACCTGCTCTTCGTCGACCTGCGCGATCATTACGGCCTCACCCAATGCGTGATCGAGACCGACGAGGGCGCCGCCGCCTTCAAGACCGTCGAGTCGCTCCGCGCTGAATCGGTGGTGACCATCACCGGCAAGGTGGTGAAGCGCGCCGAAGGCACCGAGAACCCGAACCTGCCGACCGGCGCGGTCGAGGTCCGCATCGGCGAGATCGCCGTCCAGTCGGCGGCCGAGGAACTGCCGATGCCGGTCTTCGGCGACCAGGAATATCCCGAAGACATTCGCCTGAAGTACCGCTTCCTCGACCTTCGCCGCGAGAAGCTGCACCAGAACATCATCCTCCGCTCGAAGGTGATCGCCAGCTTGCGCCGGCGCATGATCGAGCAGGGCTTCATGGAATTCCAGACGCCGATCCTGACCGCGTCCTCGCCCGAAGGTGCGCGCGACTTCCTGGTGCCGAGCCGGATGCATCCCGGCAAGTTCTACGCCCTGCCGCAGGCGCCGCAGCAGTTCAAGCAGCTCCTCATGGTCGCGGGCTTCGATCGCTATTTCCAGATCGCTCCCTGCTTCCGCGACGAGGACGCCCGCGCCGACCGCAGCCCCGGCGAATTCTACCAGCTCGATCTCGAGATGAGCTTTGTGACGCAGGACGACGTCTTCGCGGCCGTGGAGCCCGTGGTCGCCGGCGTGTTCCGCGAATTCTCCACGAAGATGGTGCCGGACGGCGCCTTCCCGCATATCGCCTATCGCGACTCCATGCTCTGGTACGGCAACGACAAGCCGGACCTGCGCAACCCGATCAAGATCGTCGACGTGTCCGAGATCTTCCGCAGTTCGGGCTTCGGCATCTTCGCCCGCGCGGTGGAGCAGGGCGCCGTGGTGCGCGCCATCCCGGCGCCGGGCGCCGCCGGCCATCCGCGCAGCTTCTTCGACAAGATGAACGACTGGGCCCGGGGCGAAGGCGCCGCCGGCCTCGGCTATGTCATCTTCGAGGGCGAGGCGGGCAAGGGGCCGGTGGCCAAGAACGTCGGCCCCGAGAAGGTCGCCGAACTGATGAAGGCGTCCGGCTGCAAGGAGGGCGACGCGCTCTTCTTTGCCTGCGACAAGGAGTTGCCGGCGGCCAAGCTGGCCGGCCTGGCGCGGACCCGGATCGGCACCGAACTCGACCTGATCGAGAAAGACGTGTTCCGCTTCTGCTGGATCGTCGACTTCCCGATGTTCGAATTCGACGAAGAAGAGAAGAAGATCATCTTCTCCCACAATCCCTTCTCGATGCCCCAGGGCGGCATGGAAGCGCTCGAGTCCAAGGACCCGCTGACCATCAACGCCTATCAGTACGACATCGTCTGCAACGGCATCGAACTGTCGTCCGGCGCCATCCGTAACCACCGGCCGGACATCATGCTGAAGGCCTTCGACATTGCCGGCTATCCGGCGGCGGAGGTCGAGCGGCGCTTCGGCGGCATGCTGAACGCCTTCCGCTACGGCGCCCCGCCGCACGGCGGCATCGCGCCGGGTGTCGACCGCATCGTCATGCTGCTGGCGGACGAGCCCAACATCCGCGAAGTCATCGTCTTCCCGATGAACCAGAAGGCCGAGGACCTGATGATGGGGGCCCCCGCCGAGGTGACCCCGAAACAGCTCCGCGAACTCTCGATCCGCCTGGCCCTGCCCGAGAAGAAATAGGAAGAGGTCGCCCGGCTGTCGGGTCACTTCCCGGCATCTGGGTACCACTCTTCATCGTCATGCCCGGGCTCGTCCCGGGCATCCACGTCGGGACGGGCCGCGGCCGTCGACGTGAGAGGCGGCTTGCCGGCGTAGATGGCCGGGACTTCGCCCGGCCATGACCAGTTCATGGGGTGAGGCTGGGGCTATAACTGCCCAAATGTTCTGACCGGCGCGCTTTTCTGAACCTTCGCCGCCGCCTGTCATCAAGCCGCCACTGGCGCCGGCCTTGCGAACGAGGCATCTTCCCTGCCGCACCCTGAAATCTACAGGGGCGGGGAGGAAAAGATGATTCTGTTCGGCGCGAGTGCATCGCCCTACGTGCGGAAGACCCTGGCGGCCATGCGCGAGAAGGGCCTCGAATTCGAGCACAATTTCGTCATGCCGGGCGACAAGTCGCCGGAATATCGGGCGATCAGCCCCTTCGGCAAGGTCCCGGCCTTCACGGACGGTGATTTCTCGATCTGCGACTCGACCGCGATCATCACCTATGTCGAGGCGAAGTTCCCGCAGAAGCCGCTGCTGCCGGCCGATCCGGCCGAGCGCGCGCGGGTGATCTGGTACGAGGAATTCGCCGATACGATCCTGGCCGCCCAGGTCGGCATCATCTTCTTCAACCGCCTGGTCGGGCCCCGCTTCATGGGCGTGCCGGGCGACGAGGCGGCGGCGCAGAAGGCGGTGGACGAGGGCCTGCCGCCGATCTTCGCCTATCTCGAGAGCCAGATCCCGGCCAGCAACTTCCTGGTCGGCGACAAGCTGACCCTGGCCGATGTCGCGGTCACCGCGCATATGGTCAACCTCGGCTATGTCGGGGTCGAGGTCGACGCGGCCAAATATCCGAAGCTGGCCGCCTATCTGGCGACCATGCAGGCGCGCCCGGTCTTCGTCGACATCCTGGCGGCCGAACGGGCGATGTTCGGCGGCTGAATGCCTCCTGTGCTGATGCGTCATGCCGCACCCATTGTGTGCGGCATGGCGCAGCCGGCCGACATCTGGTAACGTCGCGCCCCTGCCAACAGATCCGGAGGGCGCATCGCCGTGTCCGTCATTGCTCTGGCGTCCGACCACGCCGGCGTCGAACTGAAGTCTTTCCTGGCGAACGAGATGAAGGCTCGCGGTTACGAGGTGTTGGACCTCGGTACCGACGGTCCGGCCTCGGTCGACTATCCCGATTTCGGCTATGCCGTGGCCAAGGTGATCGCGGAAGGCAAGGCGGAGCGGGGCGTCGCGGTGTGCGGTTCGGGCATCGGCATTTCGATCGCGCTCAACCGCTATCCCCACATTCGCGCCGCCCTCTGCCACAACGGCCTGACCGCCCGCCTGTCGCGCCAGCACAACGACGCCAATGTGCTGTGCATGGGCGCCCGCATGATCGGCCTCGAAGTCGCCCGGGATTGCCTTGTGGCCTTCCTCGATACCGCCTATGAAGGTGGCCGCCATGACGGGCGCGTCGCCAAACTGGGTTGCCCGCCGGCCACCGGTGGGTCCGTCCCGTCTTGCTGAACTGCCCTGAACGTCTGTGCGAGGTCCGCTCATGACCGCGACTCCTGCCCATATTTCCAACGCTTCGCCCTTCTTCGAAGGCACGCTCGCCGAGCGTGACCCGGTGATCGCCCATGCGGTCGCCCTCGAGCTGAAGCGCCAGCAGAATTTCATCGAGCTGATCGCGTCGGAGAACATCGTCTCCCGCGCCGTGCTCGAAGCTCAGGGCTCGGTCCTGACTAACAAATACGCCGAGGGTTACCCCGGCCGGCGCTATTACGGCGGCTGCGAGGAGGTCGACAAGGCCGAGGCGGCCGCGATCGAGCGCGCCTGCCAACTCTTCGGCGCCACTTTCGCCAATGTGCAGCCCCATTCGGGCGCCCAGGCCAACCAGGCGGTGTTCTTCGCCCTGCTCCAGCCGGGCGACACCTTTATGGGCCTGAACCTGGCGGCCGGCGGCCATCTCACCCATGGCTCACCTGCCAACCAGTCGGGCAAGTGGTTCAAGCCGGTGCCCTATTCGGTGCGTCCGGACACCCACCAGGTCGA
>JAYSCC010000378.1:0-3899 GCA_041915065.1 Zavarzinia sp. | reverse complement strand
AGCTTCACGTCCGTCGACATCGAATTTCAAGCCATCGGGAATTTCAGGTGGCGGACGTATCGCGCCTATTCCGAGTTCCGCTTTCGCTTCTGAGCGAGATGTCACGGGTTACGCACGCTAACGCGGAATCCCTCGGCCGTCAGTTCCTCGCCTTGACCCTGCTTCCGATCCTCCGTCTCTGGTGCGAGACGATCTATCGTGACCTCCTGACCGAGGAAGAGCAGGTCGCCGGCTTCTACGCCGAATTCACCACCGGCGCCCTTGAAATGGCCGATCTGGCGGGCAGGGTCGACGCCTACGTCAAGGCGATTGCCGGGGGCCTGATGACGGCCGACGAGGCCCGTAGCCGAGAAAACCTGCCACCTGAAGGCGGAGAGGCCGGGAAGCTGCGGTTCCCGCTCAATACGGCCCAGAACGGCGCAGCCAATCAGGGGGCCACCCATGGCTGACGCTTTGCCAACCATGAACCCCGCCGAGATGATCGCCGAGCAGTCGGCGGCGTTGTCCGAGAAGCTGGGCGGGGTCGCCCGGCAGGCCGTCCTTGATGCCCTTGCCGCCGGGGCCATCGCGACCGCCGCCGACGTGCTGGCCGCGCTCGAAGGCGTCACCGCCACGTTGCCGGTCGGCCTGGCCGCCGCCCTCGAAGCCGAGCTGCCGAAGATCGCGGCGCAAGCGGTCGTTGCGGCCGAAGTCGAGATCGCCGACGCGCGGGCCGAAAGCGGCAAACCTTATCCGGATGTCGTGCCGCCGCCGGCCGGCAACTATGGCGCCTGGGCCTTGACTAGCATCACCGCTCTGATCACCGGCCTGAAGAAGAAGGCCGAGGCGGCTGCCCCTGCCCCGACTGCCACCGCGGAGGGGCTTTCGGCCGAGGTCGAAGCCGAGCTCGACCGGGATATCAGCGCCGCCTTGGACGAGCTGTTCGGGACCGCCGCCGCGCGGTCGGTGAACAGCGCCCGGATGGCCGTATTCTCGTCGAATTCCGACATCGTGAAGAAGGTGGAGGTTGTAACCGTACACGATGCAAAACGTTCGCAGATATGCACCGATCTGTCAGGTGCCCAATTCGACCCCAGCCGGCCGGTTCCGACGCCGCCATATCACAATGGGTGCAGGTCCTACCTAGCGGCCGTTACCACGGCCAAGCGTAAGGCCGGTGCCACCGACGCCGAGATTTACAGGCAGAACTGGGCGATCTTCAGGCGCCTTGAGCGGGAGGCGAAGGCGCAGGCAGAAGGCCGCAGCGCCCCTGTCGAGTTCCGTTTCTCCCCCGGCGGAGTTGGGGAATTCGAGGGTTACGCCATGGTGTGGAATACCATGGATAACCACCGCACCAGCTTCGCCCCTGGCTCGCTGAACCTGCCGGAATCTGGCATTCCCCTGCTGTTCAACCACGATCCGGGCCAGCCGGTCGGCCGCGTGACAGAGACGCGCGTCGATCAGCACGGCCTGTTCATCAAAGGCAGGCTGACCCTATCCACGTCCGCCGGATCAGAGGCCTTCGCCCTGGTCCGCGACAAGGCGCTGACCGGCCTCAGCGTCGGCTTCAAACGCACGTCGGATGAACCGACCGCCGGCGGGCGCCGCATCACAGCGGCTGACCTGAAAGAAATCTCGCTGGTCGCGCTGCCCAGCAATGAATCGGCCCGCATCACCGAGGTGCGAGCCGCCCCCGCCGGTCCCGACGCGGCATCAACCAAGGAGAAAGCCAAGATGGCTGACGGTAACACCCCCGCGCCGGGCGAAGGCGACATCAACGCACGCGTTACCGCCCTTGAGGGCAAGGTCGACGGCATCGCCAAGAAGGTAGACGAGATCGCCGGTGGCGTGAAGGCCGCCGAACAGCGCGCCGACCGGATCGAGGCTCGGAGCGCCCGCACGGGGCTGGGTCGTGCTGCGGAAGCCCCCTCCGGTATCGAGATCGAACACCGCGCCATCGCCGCTTTCGCGCGCGGTGACGAGCGGCCCATGCTCGAACTTCGCGCCGGCATGAGCGTCGGTAGCGACCCGGACGGCGGCTATGTGGTCATGCCGCAGCTTTCGTCCAACATGACCAAGAAGCTGTTCGATGCCACCCCGATGCGTCGGCTCTGCCGGGTTGAAACCATCACGCAGGGCGACGCGTGGGTGGAGCCCATCGACGCCGACGACGTTGGCGCCGAATGGGTCGGAGAAGCCCAGGCCCGCGTCGATACGGACAGTCCCGACCTGGGCCTGTTGACTGTCCCCCTGCGCGAAATCTACGCCAAGGTGCCGGTGACCCAGCGCCTCCTGGACGATGCCGGCATCGACCTCGGCCAGTGGCTCGAAGGCAAGATGACCGACAAGTTCGTTCGCTCGGAAGGCGCCGCGTTCATCTCCTCGACCACCACGCCGAAGCGCCCGGCCGGCCTGCTGTCCTACCCGACCGCGGCGACGGCTGATGCTGCCCGCGCCTGGAGCACCGTCCAGTTCGTGAAGTCCGGTGACGCTTCGAAGATCACGGCCGACGGCCTCAAGAACCTGGTCTGGTCGCTCCGCGCCCCCTATCGGGACGGTGCCGTGTTCCTGATGAACAGCAACACGGCCAACGCGCTGGATACGCTGGTCGACAGCGAGGGCCGCTACCTGTGGCGTGCTTCGATGCTCGCCGGATCGCCGAATTCGCTGCTCGGCTATCCCGTCGAATTCAGCGAGGACATGCCGGATGTCGGCGCCGGGGCCTTCCCCATCGCCTTCGGCAACTTCAAGCGCGCCTATCTGATCGTCGACAAGCTGGGCACCCGCTTCATCCGCGATCCGTACAGCGACAAGCCGAACACCCTGTTCTACGCCTATCGCCGCGTCGGTGGCGGGCTGGCCAATAGCGAAGCCGTGAAGCTTCAGAAGATCAGCGCGTGAGGAGACCGCCATGCGTGACCTGAATTCCAACATCAGCCCTGCCGTTTCCATCGCCCCGGACGGCAACCGCACCGCCACCGTCGAGGGTGCCGGTGTCGACCTGAACGGCTTCGAGTCAGCCTCGATCCTGTTCAACTTCGGCACCGTCACCGATGGCACCTGGACGCCTTCCGTCGAGGAGTCCGACGACAATGTGACCTTCACCGCCGCAGCGGCGGGCGCCGTGCTGGGCACGTTGACTGCCGTCACGTCCGCGAATGACGAGGCGGTGCAGAAGGCGGGCTACATCGGTGGCAAGCGCTATGTCCGCGCCGTCGTTACCGAGACCGCCGCCAGCACCACGGGCGCCAAGTTCTCGGCCCTGATCGTCCGCGGTCACCCGGCCAGCGCGCCCGTCTCGTAACCAAACAGGGGGCGAGGTTGGGGGCTGCGCGGTCCAGCCCGGCACACCAAGCGGCATCGGTGCCCCCTTTTCACTCCCGCCGTAATGCCGCGAGACCGCACCAATTTCCTCCCCCGGCTGCCCCAGCCTGCCGAGGGATCGGGGCGGGGCGGCCCCCAACGCCGCCCATCCCCCAGCCCCTCGCTTCGCCAGGAATTAGCCATGCTCGACACGAAAGAAAAAATCGCCGATGCGGCCCTTGTCACCGGCCTTGTCACCTCGCCGGGGTGGAGCTCGTGGCTGTCCGAACTGAACGTCGCCTTGACAAGCGTGACGTTGCTGGTCGGCCTGATCCTGGGGTTGATCAAGCTGCGCGCCGCCATCGCCAAGTACGACATCGGAGGTGACGATGCTTGAGGTCATCACCCCGCCGGCCTCAGATCTGGTCAGCCTCGCGGAAACCAAGGCCTGGCTGTCTATCAGCGACACCGCGAGCGATGACCTGCTGACCGGGTTGATCGGCCGCGTGTCGGCCTCGATCACGTCGTGGATCGGCGACCCAATCTTGGCCGGAGAATATCGCGAGACGGTCATGGTCTCGGCCGGGCATATCTCTGTGGTTCTGTCGCGCTGGCCG
>JAYSCC010000377.1:0-3902 GCA_041915065.1 Zavarzinia sp. | reverse complement strand
GGCCGTCATATAATGCCGGCGAAGCCCGAGCGCTACTGGTCCCGGCACGCCGGAACCGATCTTTTGCCCGTCGACCGAAATGACCGGCGTCACGAAGGAAGTGGCGCTGGTGACGAAGGCTTCCCGAGCCGCCTTGGCCTCGGCCACCGTGAACGGCCGCTCGATCACGGAAAGCCCGGATTCGGCGGCGATCCGGGCGATGCTGCCCCGGGTCACGCCGGGCAGGATCGCCTGCGACAGAGCGCGGGTGACCAAGCGCCCCTCGCCGTCCACGATCCAGGCATTGGTGCTGGCGCCTTCGGTGACACAGCCCTCGGCATCGACCAGCCAGGCCTCGTAGGCGCCGGCCTCGCGCGCCGCCTGTTTGGCCAGGACATTCGGCAGCAGGCAGACGGTCTTGATGTCCGGACGGCCCCAGCGGATGTCCGGCAGGGTCAGCACCGAAACCCCCTGCCCGGCCCGGCGCTCCGCCGCAGCGAGGTCGAAGGGGCGCGCCGTCATCACCAGGACGGGGCGCGGCGCCGGCACCGGGAAAGCGTGTTCGCGCCGCGCCACCCCGCGTGAAATCTGAAGATAAAGAAGACCATTTTTCAAACGGTTACGGCGCACAAGCTCACGCATCACCAGAATCAGCGCGGGGCGCGACATGGGGCTGGCGATGCACATTTCGGCGAGCGAGCGGTCGAGCCGGTCCAGATGCGGCTCGAGGTCGATCAACCGGCCGCCCAGCACGGCCGCAACCTCATAGACTCCGTCGGCGAAGACATAGGCGCGGTCGTCGATCGAGACACGCGCTTCTCGGTGCGGCCCATAGCGGCCGTCGACATAGGCGATGCGGGACATGATCCTCTTCGGGGCCTAATCCTCGAAACGGCTGGTGGCGTCGCGGTCGCGCTCGTAGTGCCGCGCCAGCGGAAACGGCGGCAACCAGGATTCGCGGCGGATGGTCCAGCTCTCGTAGGTCGGCATCAATTGGTTCGGGGCATCGAGGGAGCCCAGGTTCACTTCGATCTCATCGCCGGTCCGGGAAAACACGGAGGAGCCGCAGCGCGGGCAGAAATGCCGCCCGGCATAATCGCCCGTCTCGCCCTCGATCGTCACCGCCCCCTCCGGAAAGATCGCCGAGGCATGAAAAAGGGCGCCATGATGCTTGCGGCAGTCGAGACAATGGCAGAGGCCGACACGGTACGGCCGGCCCGACGTCACGAGACGAACGCCGCCGCACAGGCAACCGCCGGTCAATCGGTCCATTCGGCCTCTCCTCCGGATTGGCCGGGGCCCGTCAGGGCTGCCCGCTGCGGTCATTGACCGCGATGCCGAGGGATTTCAGCTTGCGGTGCAGGGCCGAGCGTTCCATGCCGATGAAAGTCGCCGTCCGGCTGATGTTGTTGCCGAAGCGCGCCACCTGGGCCAGCAGATAATCCCGCTCGAAGGCTTCGCGCGCCTCGCGGAGCGGCAGGGCCATGATCACCTCGCCCTCGCCGGCGCGCAGTGTGGCGGGCCCAGCCCCGCCGACTTCGGCCGGCAGCATGTCGGCGCCGATCGCTTCTTCGGCGTCGTCGTTGGCGAGGATCAGCAGCCGCTCGCAGACATTGCGGAGCTGGCGCACGTTGCCCGGCCAGTCATAGGCCTGCATCACCGCCATCGCCTCGTTCGAGATGGCGCGCGGCGGAATGCCGTTGGCCTGCGAAATGCGCTGGATGAAATGGCTCGCCAGTTCAGGGATGTCTTCCCGCCGGTCAGCCAGGCGCGGCACCCGGATCGGCACCACCGAGAGCCGATGGAACAGGTCTTCCCGAAAGCGGCCGGCGGCGATTTCGGAATGGAGGTCGCGCGCCGAGGCGGAGACCACGCGAACATCGACCTGGACCCGGTTGCGCCCGCCAACCCGCTCGAAGGTCTGGTCGACCAGCACGCGGAGGATCTTGGCCTGGGTCTCCGGCGGCATGTCGGCCACTTCGTCGAGGAACAGCGTGCCGCCATGGGCCTGCTCGAAGAGGCCGATGCGCGGCATGCCATCGGCACTGGCCGAGGCTTCGACGCCGAAAAGCTCCGCCTCCATCCGCTCCGGCGCCATGGTCGCGGCATTGACCACGGTGAAGGGGCCGTCGGCCCGCTTCGACAAGCGATGAAGCTGGCGCGCTACCACTTCCTTGCCCGAGCCGGGCGGGCCCATGATCATCACCCGGCTGCCCATGGGGGCCGCCTTTTCGATCAGGCCGCGCACCGTGTTCATGGCCGAAGAGCGGCCGATCATCTCGTCTTCGAGGTTGGAGCGGACCTTGAGGTCCCGGTTCTCGCGCCGCAGTTCGGCGGCTTCGATCGCACGCTGCACCAGGAGCAGCAGGCGGTCGGCCTTGAAGGGCTTCTCGATGAAGTCATAGGCGCCGCGCTTGATCGCGCCGACCGCGGTCTCGATCGTGCCGTGGCCGGAGATCATGACGACCGGCATGTCGGGATGAGCGCGCTTGATCGCGTCGAGAATTTCGAGGCCGTCGAGCCGACTGCCCTGCAACCAGATGTCAAGGATCACCAGGGACGGCAAGCGAGCTTCGATCGCGGTAAAGGCCTCGTCGGCATTGCCCGCCGTCCGCGCTTCATAGCCCTCGTCCTGGAGAATGCCGGCGACGAGTTCCCGGATGTCGGCCTCGTCGTCGACGACCAATACGTCACGCCCCATGGGCCGTCCTCGCCTCTAGAGAAGTTGCTGCCGCGGCTTCGTGCCGCCAGGGGAAACTCAGGGTCACGACAGCACCGCCGCCCGGATTGTCGCCGAGCGCGATGCTGCCACCGTGTTCCTCCATGATCTTGCGGACAATGGCGAGACCAAGGCCGGTGCCCTTGGTCCGCGTCGTCACATAGGGTTCGGTCAGGCGGTCGCGTTCGGCCACGGGCAAACCCCTTCCGTTGTCGCGCACCTCGATCACGATCATGCCGTCGGTGGCCGTCATTTCGGTCTCGACCCGCCCCGGTGGCAGGCCGCCGTCCTGCGTAGGCCGCGCCTCGATCGCTTCGACTGCATTCTTCAGAACGTTGGACAGCGCCTGGCCGATCTGCCGCGTATCGAACAGCGCGATCACCGGCGCCTCCGGCAGCTTGGTTTCGAACACCACGCTGGAAGCCGCGACATGGCGCAGGAACACCGCCTGGCGCACCTGTTCCGAAAGGTCGTCGGTCTTGAACACGGCGGTCGGCATGCGCGCGAAGGCCGAGAATTCGTCGACCATGCGGCCGATGTCCCCGACCTGGCGGATGATCGTATCGGTGCATTGGGAGAACACTTCGGGATCGGTCGCGATCTCCCGCCCGTATTTCCGCTTCAGGCGTTCGGCCGAGAGCTGAATCGGGGTCAGCGGATTCTTGATCTCATGGGCGATCCGGCGTGCGATGTCGGCCCAGGCGGCGGTGCGCTGGGCGGAAACGAGGTCGGTCACGTCATCGAAGGTGACGACGAAGCCGCGCACGGCGAGCCCGGTCCGCTCGCCCACCACGCGGACGGAGAAATGCCTGGCCGCCCCACCACGCGCCAGATTGACCTGGCCCTGCACCTCGCGGTCGGGCCGGGCGCGCGCCTCGGCCATCAAAGGCGCCAGTTCCGGCACCATCTCGGCGATCGGCTCGCCCACGATCGCCTCGGCCGTGGTGCCCAGCAGTTCGAGGGCGGAACGGTTCGGCAAGGTGATGCGGCCTTCGGTATCGACGCCCAGCACACCCGCCGAAACCCCGGCCAGCACCGCCTCGGTGAAGCGGCGGCGCTCGTCGAGCTGGTGATTAGCATCGCGGAGCGCGCCGTGCTGGGCCTCGATCTGGCCCGCCATCCGATTGAAGGCGCGGCCGAGCGAGGCCAGTTCGTCGTCCGCCGTGCCGGTGTCGACCCGCGCCGCCAAGTCGCCGGCCCGCAG
>JAYSCC010000376.1:0-3910 GCA_041915065.1 Zavarzinia sp. | reverse complement strand
CGTGTTGCCCGAGTGAAGCTCGGCATGGACAGCTCGCAGCGCCGCGCCGTATTCGCCAACATGGCGGCGTCGTTGCTGAAGCACGAACAGATCACCACCACGCTGCCCCGCGCCAAGGCGCTGCGGCCTTACGTGGAAAAGCTCATCACCCTCGGCAAGCAGGGCGGGCTGCACGCCCGCCGTCAGGCGCTCTCGAAGCTCTACGACGAGGCGGTGGTCGGTAAGCTGTTCGACGTGGTCGGCCCGCGTTACGCCAACCGCGCCGGCGGCTATACCCGCGTGCTGAAGGCCGGTTTCCGCCGGGGCGATGCCGCGGCGCTGGCCGTGATCGAGCTCGTGGACCGCGACGTCACCGCCAAGGGCCTGGATTCGGGCCCGGTGCAGGAAGTCGCCGGCGACGAAGAATAATCTCCGCTGCTGCCCTCGGGCGGCGTCGGTGCTAGGAATCGGGGCAGCTCCACTTGGGGCTGCCCTTTTTCGTCTCTGGGCTCCATTCGTTCAGGGGAAGATCCGTTGAAGAGATTGCTGAACGCGGCTGCTGCCGCTTGCCTGGCCAGTCTGGCCCTGACCCACGGCCTTCGCGCCGAAGAGATCCGGACGGTTCCGGCCTCCCAGGAACAGGTGCAGCTCAGTTTCGCACCCGTCGTCAAACAGGCGACGCCGGCGGTGGTGAACGTCTTCACGCGGAAGACGGTGACGGTGCGCAATCCCCTGATGGACGATCCGCTGTTCCGCCGCTTCTTCGGCGACCAGGGCCGCGGCAGTCCGCGCGAAAGGGTCGAGTCCTCGCTGGGCTCCGGCGTCATCGTCGGCGCCGACGGTACCATCGTGACCAATAATCACGTCATCGAAGGGGCGGACGAGATCACCGTGGCGCTCTCCGACGCCCGCGAATTCGAGGCAAAGGTTCAGATCGCCGATCCGCGCACCGACTTGGCCATCCTGAAGATCGATCCCGGCAAGGAGCAATTGCCGACCCTGTCGCTGGCCGATTCGGACGGCGTCGAAGTGGGCGACATCGTGCTCGCCATCGGCAATCCCTTCGGCGTCGGCCAGACCGTGACCCAGGGCATTGTTTCTGCGGTGGCGCGGACCCAGGTCGGCGTCTCCGACTATCGCTTCTTCATTCAGACCGATGCGGCGATCAATCCGGGCAATTCGGGCGGTGCCCTGATCGACCTGAAGGGCCGGCTGGTCGGGGTCAATTCCTCGATTTATTCGCGCGACGGCGGCTCCCTCGGCATCGGCTTCGCGATTCCCTCGGCCATGGTGCGCAGCGTGATCCAGGCGGCGCGGAGTGGCGGCCGCGTGGTGCGGCCCTGGCTCGGGGCCAGCGGTCAGCCGGTGACGCAGGACATCGCGGGCGGCCTCGGCCTCGACCGGCCGCGCGGCGTGCTCGTGAACAATCTGGTGCCGGACGGTCCGGCGGCCCGGGCCGGCATCAAGGTGGGCGACGTCATCCTCGCGGTCGACGGTCATCCGGTGCAGGACGAGGATGCACTGTCCTTCCGCTTGGCCACCCACGACATCGGCGGCACCATCGGCCTCGGGGTCTGGCGCAAGGGCCAGGAATTGACCGTCACGGCAGCGCTCGAGGCCCCGCCGGAGAAGCCGGCGCGCGACCAGCGCCTGATCGAAGGGCGCAATCCCTTCGCCGGCGCCACGGTGGTCAATCTCTCGCCCGCGGTGGCGGAGGAGATCGGCCGCAGTTACGGCGATTCGGGCGTGATCATCACCGAAGTGTCGAGCGGGGCACCGGCCGACCGCATCGGTTTCCAGGTCGGCGACCGCATCCTGAAGCTGAACGACGTCGACATCACTTCGACCAAGGAATTGGCCGATGTGATCGCGGCGCCTTCGCGCGCCTGGCGCATCTCGATCGAGCGGGGCGGGCGGGAAATCTCCACCGTCCTGCCGCGCTGAGGCGGGCGCGGTGAGCGACCTCTTCGAGGCGGCGGGCATGGGGCCGAAGCCGGTGATGGCGGCCCAGGCCCCGGCAGACGACGCGGCCCGCCCACTGGCCGACCGCCTGCGCCCGCAGCGCCTCGAAGACGTCGTGGGCCAGGATCACCTGGTCGGGCCGGACGGGCCGCTCGGCCGCATGATCAAGGCGCACCGCCTGTCATCCCTGGTCCTGTGGGGCCCGCCGGGCACCGGCAAGACCACCATCGCCCGCCTGCTGGCGGCCGCGGCCGGCTATGATTTCGAGCAGGTCTCAGCCGTCTTCTCGGGCGTCGCCGACCTCAAGAAAGTCTTCGAGGCGGCACGCCAGCGCCGCCGCATGGGCCGGCGTACGCTGCTCTTCGTCGACGAGATCCACCGCTTCAATCGGGCGCAGCAGGACGGCTTCCTGCCCTATGTCGAAGACGGCACGGTGGTGCTTGTCGGCGCCACAACGGAAAACCCTTCCTTCGAGCTTAACGCGGCGCTGCTCTCCCGCGCCCAGGTCCTGGTCCTGAACCGGCTGGAGGCGGAACCGCTCGAACTCCTGTTGAAGCGGGCGGAAGCGCTGATGGGGCGCGGCCTGCCCCTGACGGCGGAGGCGCGCGCGGCCCTGCTCGAAATGGCCGACGGCGACGGCCGCTACCTCCTCAATCTGGCCGAGGAACTGCTGACCCTGACCGGGGACGAGCCCCTGGACATTGCCGGCCTGACCGAGATCGTGCAGCGCCGGGCGCCGCTCTACGACAAGGCGCAGGAAGGCCACTACAACCTGATCTCGGCCCTGCATAAGTCGATGCGGGGCTCGGACGTCGATGCCGCCCTCTATTGGTTCGCGCGCATGCTGGCGGGGGGCGAGACGCCGCTCTATATCGCGCGGCGCCTGGTCCGCTTTGCGGTCGAGGATATCGGCATCGCCGATCCCCAGGCCCTGGTGGTCGCCAATGCAGCCAAGGACGCCTACGACTTCCTGGGCAGTCCGGAGGGCGAACTCGCGATCGCCAACGCGGTGATCTATCTCGCCACGGCACCGAAGTCGAATGCCGCCTATACCGCCTTCGGCGCGGCCAAGGCGGCGGCGCGCGAGACCGGCAGCCTGATGCCGCCCAAGCACATCCTGAATGCGCCGACCAAGCTGATGAAGGAACTCGGCTACTCGGCCGGTTACGCCTACGACCACAATGCGCCGGACGAATTCTCCGGCCAGAACTATTTCCCCGAGGCGATGCCACGGCAGGAGTTCTACGCCCCCAAGGGCAAAGGCTTCGAGCACGAGATCCGCCGCCGCCTGGACCATTGGGCGGACCTGCGCCGCAAACGCCAGGAGCAGGGGTGACGGCGGAGCATCGCTTCGACCAGCCGCTGAGCGCGGGCGAAGCGGCGCGCTTCTTCACGCTGCCGTCGGCAGGCCCGGTCGAATGCCTGGTTGCCCGCTTCCACACCCACGCCTATGTCCCCCATACCCACGACGACTATGTGATCGGCGCGATCACGGCGGGACGCGAGCTGTTCCATATCGGCCGTGCCGCCGGCAGTGCGGCGCCGGGCGATCTCGTGCTGATCGATCCCGGCGTGGTGCACGACGGCGCGCCGGGACCGGGCGGCTATGTCTACCGCATGACCTATCCCTCGCCCGCGGTGATGGCCGAGGTGGCGGGGGAAATTTCGGGCCGCGCCCCGGCGCCACCCCGTTTCGCCGTGAACAAGGTCCATGATCCAGCGCTCGCCGCCCGCCTGTCCGGGCTCCATGCCGCGGCGGAGGCGGGGGCGGACCGATTGGCGCTCGATCAGGAAATGCTGGGGGTGATGGCCCAGGTGATCGCCCGCCATGCCGTGGACGGGGCGGGCGTGGCGGCGGCGCTGGCCCGGGCGCCGGGGCGGGAAGCACCGGCCCTGGCCCGTGCTCGCGCCTATCTCGACGCTCATTTCGCCGAGGATGTCGACCTCGCCACCCTGGCCGCGGTCGCCG
>JAYSCC010000375.1:0-3917 GCA_041915065.1 Zavarzinia sp. | reverse complement strand
TGTACAGAAACGGTAATTGGCTGACAGTGCCGCCTTTATGGGCCGGGTTTTCATGCCGCTTTATGAGGCTTTGAGGTTGGTGCGTTGGTCTCCTTCGGCAGGCCGTCGATGAAGGCCCTGGCGGGGGTTCTGCCGTTCATGCCCCGGCCCTGGTGAGGTCGCTTGGTGTTGTAGGCGACGAGGTATTCGTCGAGCACGCCCTGCATTTCTTCGATGGTTTCGAACCAGGTCCGGCGGCCCTCGACCCTGAAGTGTTCGTCGAGCAGGGTGCGATGCAGGCGCTCGACGATACCATTGGATTGCGGGCGCTTCACGCGGGTGCGCTTGTGCTCGATGCCTTCGAGCTGGAGGAACAATTCGTAGGGGTGCTGGTCCTCGCGGCCGCAGAATTCCCGGCCATTGTCCGACAGCACCGCGTCGATCCTGGCGTCATGGGCTTCGAATGTCGGCAGGACGTCGTTGTTCATGAGCTGGACGGCGGTGACCGGCAGCTTGTTGGGATAGAGGCGGGCCCAGGCGTGGCGGCTGTGGCAGTCGATGGCGGTCTGGAGATAGACCTTGCCGACGCCCTTGAGGGCGCCGACGAAGAAGGTGTCGACGGCGACGAGTGCACCGGTGTGGGGCGCCTCGATGTGGCGTTCGCGGAACTCGGGGCTGAAGCGCTCGAGCAGGCGGACCTGATCGTCGGAGAGGGTCAGCTTGCGTTCGGCGGTGGCCTTCTCGAGGCGCAGCAGGCGGTCGTGCTTGGTCAGCAGGGCATGGCGCTGCCAGACGCCGCGCACCCCGCCGGACGAGACCTGGACGCCGCGCAAGACCAGCTCCTGGGCGACGCGCATGGGGCCGTGGCAGGGATGGGCCAGGGCATGGTCGAGGATGGCCTGTTCGACCTCGGCCGCGACCCGGTTGGGGTGCGGTCCCCGAGCGCCGGGCAGGCGGTCGATCAGCCCCTCGGCGCCGTAGGTCTGGAAGTTCCGGCGGATCTCGTAGAACTGCTGGCGGGAATATCCCATCACCCGGCAGGCCTTGCTGACATTGCCGAGATCGGCCGCCAATTCGAGCAAGCTGAGCTTGCGACGTGCTACTTTCTTCTCCGTGGTCATGTTCGTCTCCGGTCAAGGTTCGATGTTGCTCGCAACTCCATCAAACCCGCCCAGAGGCGGCATGGCCACACCGGCCCCGCGCGGGGCCGGTGTGGCTCGAACTGTCAGGTCATTACCCTCTCAGCACAGATGGGGTGGTCCAACGTTCATGCATGCCGCCTCCAGCAAGGGCTTCACGTTGATCGAACTCCTCGTCGTGCTGGTGCTGCTCGGCCTGATCGGGCTGTTGGCGCTGGACGATTTGCATTTCGGCAGTCGGGCCTGGGAGCGTGTGGTGGCGCGGCAGGCCGGGGAGGAGGCGTGGCGGACGGCGCGGGGTTCCGTGCGGGCGGTGGTGACGGCGGCGGTGGTGGCGCCGGAGGCGGGTGGCGGGATGCGCGGGGATTTCGCCGGGACGGCCGGCGAGGCGGTGTTTCTGGCGGTCGGACCCGACGGGGCGGCTGGCTATCGGCTGGCGCTCGAAGGGGCGGCGGAGCGGCGGGAACTGGTGCTCTATCGGAAGGTGCTGACCGGGGTCGGGGCGGTGGAGCGCCGCGTGCTGGCCGGGGATGTCGCGGGGTTGGCGCTCGCCTATCGGGCGGACGGCATGGCGGCGGGGCGCTGGGCCGATGACTGGCGGGCGGATTGGCCCCTGCCGGATCTGGTGCGGTTGCGGGTGACGGGGGCGGAGGGCGCAGCCGTGCCCGACCTGGTCATGCGCATCGCGGCCTATCACCCCTCCGCCTGCCAGGTCGCGGCGGCCGAACTCGGGTGCGGGCGTTGACGGGCGGGACGGGCATGGCAGCGCCGACGGCGCGGGACCGCGGGGTCGCGCTGCTGGTCGTAGTCGCGGTGCTGGCCGTGCTCTCGGTGCTGGCGGCGCAGGTGATCGGGCTGGCGCGGGACGACCTGTTGCAGGTGCGGCGCGCCGGGGCGGCATTGCAGGCGGAGGCGGCGCTCGAGGGGGCGATGTGGCTCGCCGCCGGGCGGCTGCTGGACGGGGGGGCGGCGGCACAGGCGCTGCTCTCGGTGCGGGGCCAGGTGGTCACGGTCGGGACGCAGGCGGTGGCCGTGCGCATCGCTTCGGAGAGCGGCAAGCTCGATCTCGATGCCGCCGACGAGACCGCGCTGGCGGCCCTGCTCCGGCTGGCCGGGGCGGGCAGCGACCAGGCGACGGCACTGGCGGCGGCGATCGCCGATTGGCGCGACGCGGACGACCTGGTGCGGAACGGTGGGGCCGAGCGCCGGCACTATGCGGCGGCGGGGCTCGCCGGCCTGCCGCCGAACCGGCCCTTCGTCGACGTGACCGAAGTGCGCGGCGTGCTCGGCATGACGCCCTCCCTAGCCGCCTGCCTGTTGCCCGAACTGACCCTCCATTCGGGGCTCCTGGCGCCCGATCCGGCGATGGCCGATGCCGTCGTGCGGCGGGCGCTCGGCCTCGGGGAAGCGGAGCGAGGGCCGCCGCCCTTGCCGGTGGCGGGCGATGCCGTGGCGATCGAGACGCGGATCGCCTATCCGGACGGCACCATCCGCTTCGCCCGGCGCTGGATCCTGCGCCTGACCGGCAATATGGCGGAGCCGCTGCGCATCCTCGAACGGCGCGACATCGGCCCGATGGAGGCGGCAGCCGATGCCGCCTGCCCACCCGGCCTGCGCGGCCGGCCGGTGCCGCCGGCCCCGGGGGCGCGATGATCGAGCCTTGGACGGTCGCCGCGCCGGTGGTGGCGGCCCCCTTCGTCGGCAGTTTTCTCAGCGTCGTCGTCACCCGCCTGCCGGAAGGGCGGGGCATCGTCTTCGGGCGTTCCGCCTGCCCCCATTGCGGGCAGGCGCTGGGCCTCCGCGATCTCGTCCCCGTGGCGAGCTGGCTCTGGCGGCGCGGGCGCTGCCGGACTTGCGGGGCGGCCATCGGATGGCTCTATCCGGCGCTGGAACTCGGCGCCTTCGGCCTGGCGCTCTGGGCCGCCCTGGCAGTGCCGGCGCCGGTCGTCTGGTGGAGCTGCGGCTTCGGCTGGCTCCTGCTGGCCCTGGCGGCGATCGATCTCCGCTGCCTCCGCCTGCCGGACGCGCTCACCCTGCCGCTCGGGCTCGGCGGTCTCGCCTTCGCCGGTCTCATGGTGCCGGCACTGCTGGCCGATCATGCCCTCGGCGCCGCTCTCGGCTTCGCGGCCTGCTGGGGCCTGGCAGCGGCCTATCGGGCCTTCCGCGGGCGCGAGGGGCTGGGCGGGGGCGATGCCCGGCTGCTGGCGGCCGGCGGCGCCTGGGTCTCCTGGGAAGGGCTCGGCGGCACCATGGCCATCGCCGCCGTTTCGGCCCTCCTGGTGGTGGCCGGGCTCCTGCTCGGCGGGCGGCGCCTGACGGGCGACAGCATGCTGCCCTTCGGGCCCTTCCTCTGCCTCGGCCTCTGGCTCACCTGGCTCTATGGCCCGTTGATGCTCGGTTGATCTGCGGGGGCGGGCTTGCGACAATCGTCGCGTGTCGGTGCGAGGGCTCGGACTTGGTGATGCAGGCGGTGGCGGAGGATCCCGAAGGCGAGGCCCTGGCCTGGTTCCGCCGCAAAGCCCTGCTCGACGAGGAAGCGGCGGAGCGCGTGCGCCGGGTGCGGGCGCGGAGCGGCGTTTCCCTGGTCGATGCGCTGACCCAGCTCGGCCTGATGGCGGAACGCGACCTGGCCGCCCATCTCGCCCGCTACCTCGAACTCGATCTCGCCGGCGCCGGCCGCTTCCCGGCCGAGCCGCTGCTGGCAGAGGTGCTGAGCCCCTGGTTCCTGCGCGACCGGCGGGCGGTCCCGGTCGCGGTCACCGACGAAGAACTGACCGTCGCCCTGGTGGATCCCTTCGA
>JAYSCC010000374.1:0-3931 GCA_041915065.1 Zavarzinia sp. | reverse complement strand
CTTCTGGCAGCACGACTGGCAGGGCCAGAGCTTCATGGCGATCGGCATGGCCGATCCCGTGCTGGGTCCGCCTGCGATGACGTTCCTCCATGGCTTGATCCGGCATTGCCCGCCGCCGCTCGAAATCGCCGACGGCGGCCATTTCGTGCAGGAATGGGGTGAGAAGATCGCCAAGGCGGCGCTGACCTCCTTCGCCGCCGGGAAGTAGGGCGGCGAAAAGGCCGCTTTGCGATCGGGGCTGCCTCGGGTAACCCTTCCCCCCATGGACTCGATCGGGGGGAAGGGCATCGTGCTAACGCCGGAAGCGGCCGTCGACGGTCTCGAAACCCTTTATGCCGAGGCCGTCTCGGGCCTGACCGCCGCGGTCGACCGCTACCTGGCCGACCGCACGCCGCCCACGGCGGCGGAACGGCAGGGTTTCTGCTACCCCTATCTTCGCGTCACCTGCCGCCGCTTGGGCACCGAGAGCCGGGGCCGCCGCGCCTTCGCCAAATTCCAGCAGCCCGGCGTCTATGAGACGACGGTGACCCATCCGCGCCATTTCCGGCGCTATCTCCTGGAACAATTGCGCCCGCTCTCGGCCGAATACGACACCTCGATCGAGATCGGCAGGAGCCGCCTGGAGATTCCTTACCCCTATGTGATCGAGCGGATCGAGGAAATCGCCCGGGCCGGCGTCACCGCGGCGGAGATGGGCGAGATCTTCCCGCGTCCCGAACTCACCGTGGTCGGCGATGAAGTGCCGGACGGTCAGTGGCAGGCGGGACCGGACGGCATCCGTCCGCTCGCCCTGTTCGATGGCGTGCGGGTCGATTTTTCGCTGCGCCGCCTGATCCATTACACGGGCACGAGCTGGCGCCATGTCCAGAAATGGATCCTGCTCACCAACTACCACCGTTATGTCGACGAATTCGTCCGTCGCGGCCTGGCCAAGCTGGGCACCGAGGGTTACGAGCGCCTGGAACTGCCGGGTGGCACCTGCATTCGCGCCGGCACTGCGGCAGAGGAGGCGGAACGCCTGATCGCGGCGAGCCCCTGGCACCGCTTTCAGATGCCGGCCTATCACCTGGTCCGGCCGGACGGGCAGGGGGTTACACTGATCAATATCGGCGTCGGCCCCTCCAACGCGAAGAACATCACCGATCACCTGGCGGTGCTCCGGCCCAATTGCTGGCTCATGGTCGGGCATTGTGCCGGGCTCCGCCAGTCGCAGCAGATCGGCGACTATGTGCTGGCCCATGCCTATCTCCGCCAGGACCGCATCCTCGACGCCCTGGTGCCGCCCGAGATTCCGATCCCGGCCCTGGCCGAAGTCCAGGTCGCGCTCCAGGAAGCCGCGGCGCAGGTCACCGGCGAGCCGGAGGACGTGCTGAAGGAACGTCTCCGCACCGGCACGGTGGTGACCAACGACGACCGCAATTGGGAACTCCGCTATACTCAGGAGGCACGGCGCATCAACCTCTCCCGCGCCGTGGCGCTCGACATGGAGAGCGGCACGATCGCCGCCAACGGCTATCGCCTGCGGGTGCCCTATGGCACGCTGCTCTGCGTTTCCGACAAGCCGCTGCACAGCGAGATCAAGCTGCCGGGTGCCGCTAACGCCTTTTACGAGCGGGCGGTGGCCCAGCATCTGGAAATCGGCCTGACCGCGCTCGACCTCTTGCGCCGGCGCCAAGACGTGCTGCATTCCAGGAAGCTCCGCTCCTTCGACGAGCCGCCGTTCCGATGAGCGATCTCACCATCCTGGTCGACGGCGACGCATGCCCGGTGAAGGCGGAAGTCTACAAGGTCGCCGAACGTTACAACGTGCCCGTCACGGTGGTGGCCAATGCGGTGATGGCGCTGCCGCGCCACCCGCTGGTCAGCCGTGTGGTCGTCAGCGACGGCTTCGATGCGGCGGACGACTGGATCGCCGAACGGGCCGGTCCCGCCACCATCGTGATCACGGCGGACGTCCCCTTGGCGGCGCGGGCAGTGAAGGCGGGGGCGGCGGTGATCGCGCCGACCGGCAAGCGCTTCACCGAGGCGACCATCGGCCTGGCGCTGGCGACCCGCAACCTGATGACCGACCTCCGCGCCGCCGGGGAGCAGACGCGGGGGCCGAAGCCCTTCGCCCAGAAGGACCGCTCCGCCTTCCTCTCGGCCCTGGACGAGGCTGTGAACCGCCTGAGACGGGAGAGACGCTAGATGACCCACCGCCTGATTTCCTCCGGCTCCCGCTTCGAGGCGGAGATCGGCTATTCCCGCGCCGTGGTGGCTGGCGACTGGGTCTTCGTCTCGGGCACCACCGGTTTTGATTATGGCGTGATGACGATTGCAGGCGACGTCGCCGCGCAATGCGAACAGACGATGCGCAACATCGCGGCGGCGCTGGCAGAGGCCGGGGCTGCGGTCGCGGACATCGTGCGGGTCCACTACTACCTGCCGGACGGCGATGATTTCCCGGCCTGCTGGCCCGTCCTGCAGCGCTGGCTGGGCGAGGTGCGGCCGGCCGCCACCATGGTGACGGTCGCCGGCCTGGCCGATCCCCGCATGAAGATCGAAATCGAGGCGACCGCCTTGAAACGCTGAAGGAGGCTGACGCGATGTGGCCCCATGTCACCCTGGTACTGGGCGGTGCCCGTTCGGGCAAGAGCCGCGAGGCGGAACGGCTGATCCGCGACTCCGGCCCGTCGCCCTGGACCTATGTCGCGACGGCGGAACCGCTGGACGAAGAGATGCGCCGGCGCATCGCCGCCCACCGGGCGGAGCGCGATGCCCTCGGCGACGGCGCCTGGATCAGCGTCGACGCACCTCTGGCGCTGGCCGAAGCGGTGACCGCGGCGGCCCCGGAAGCACCGCTGCTGGTCGATTGCCTGACGCTCTGGCTCACCAACTTGATGCTGGGTGAATGGCCGCTGGCGCCCGCCTTCGAGGCGCTGGAGGCGGCGCTCTCGGCGCGGCGGGCGGCGACCGTGCTGGTCGCCAACGAAGTCGGCCTCGGCATCGTGCCGGACAATGCCCTGGCCCGCGGCTTCCGGGACGAGGCCGGGCGGCTCAACCAGCGCTTGGCGGCCCGGGCCGGAGCGGTCCGTTTCATGGTCGCCGGTTTGGCCGTTGTGGTGAAGTGATCACGCATCGACCTTCGCGAGGGACAAGGACGGGGTTTCCCATTTGCCATGGCGGGCTTCGCCGCGGTAGAAGGTCGGGATACGGGTAATTGTTCGGACAGGCCATGAACTTCCTTCTGCGCGCCCTGACCTGGTGGCACGATTCGACTCTCGGCACGGCCCTGTTCACCTCGCGCAAGGGGGAAATGGTCGGCAAGGACGACCAGGGCAACCGCTATTACCGCGAGCGTGGCGGCGACCGCCGCTGGGTCATGTACAACGGCGAGATCGAGGCGACCCGCATTCCGCCGGAATGGCATGCTTGGCTGCACGGCCTGAGCGATGCGCCGCCGTCGGAAAAGCCACTGCCGACCAAGTCGTGGGAAAAGCCCCACCACCCCAATCTGACCGGCACCGCCGCCGCCTATCATCCGGCCGGCAGCCTGGTGACCGAAGGCCATCGCCCCCGCGCGACCGGCGACTACGAACCCTGGACGCCGGCCTGAACGGCGTCCACGGGACGTGATCGCGCCCCGATTCGGCCGCAAATCCGAGGGAAATTAAGTCCATGAGTTCGAATCTGGTCGAAACCCTGGTGGGTGCCGTCGTCATCGGCGTGGCGGCGATCTTCGTCGTCTTCGCCTATTCCAACGTCGGCCGCACCTCGACCGGCGGCTATATGGTGACGGCACGCTTCGATAGAGTCGACGGCCTGCCGGTCGGTGCCGACGTCCGTATCAGCGGCATCAAGGTGGGCAGCGTGGTGGCGCAGGACCTCGACCCTGCGACCTATCGGGCGCAGGTCCGCATGACCATCTCCAAGGTGATCGAACTGCCGGACG
>JAYSCC010000373.1:0-3933 GCA_041915065.1 Zavarzinia sp. | reverse complement strand
CCCGAATTCGAACGCATGGCCCGCTTCGGCCGCGGCCAGCAGAAGGCGGCCGTGGTGATCAAGGGCCGCCGTCACCAGTCCTGATTGGAGATCAGATGCCCGCCCATGCCATCGTCGTCGAGAAACGCCACGACTTCCGCTGGGACGACCCGGGTCAGCGGGTGATCACCGTCCTCGACTATCTCGACCACGCCGAAGAGCTGAAGCTGCGCAACGTCAAGGTGGTCAATCTCTGCCGCGACTTCGCCTATCTCTCGGTCGGCTATTATTGCTCGCTGCTGGCGGAAGCCCGGCGTGACCGCGTGATCCCCTCGGTCTCGACCATCCTGGAACTCGACCAGCGCGCGCTCTACAAGGGCGCCCTGCCCGACCTCGACGGCGAATTGAAGCGCTGCCTCAAGTCCTGCACCGCCGGCAAGGCGCCGGCCGAACTCTTCGTCTTCTTCGGCAAGACTGACGACGCCGATTTCGAGGATCTGGCGGAGGCAGCGTTCGACCGTTTCCGCACCCCCCTCCTGAAGCTCGACATCGAGTGCGAGGACGGCACCTGGCACATCGCGGCGCTGCACGCCCTCTCGCCCAAGGAAGTGCCGGCCGAGCTGGACGCCCTCTTCCTCTCGGCGCTCGAGTCCTACACCCAGAAGCGCTGGGTCAAGCCGCGCATGAAATCGGTGCCGCGCTACGATATCGCCATCCTGCATGATCCCGACGACAAGCTGCCGCCGAGCGATGCCCGCGCCCTGCACCGCTTCGTCCGCGTCGGCTCCGAACTCGGTATGGATGTCGAGCTGATCACGCGGAAGGATTTCGCCAAGCTGCCGCAGTTCGACGCGCTGTTCATCCGCGATACCACCTCGGTCCCGCATTACACCTTCCGCTTCGCCAAGCGCGCCGAAGAGGAAGGCATGCCGGTGATCGACGATCCGACCTCGATCCTTCGCTGCGGCAACAAGGTCTATCTGGCGGAGCTGCTGGCCGGCAACGGCGTGCCGGCGCCCCGCACCATGATCTTCGCCAAAAACCGGATCGGCGAGATCGAGAAGGAATTCCGCTGGCCCGTAGTGCTGAAGATCCCCGACGGCTCCTTCAGCCGCGGCGTCAAGAAGGCCGCCAACCGGGACGAGCTGGATGCGATCCTGAAGGAGATGTTCAAGGAGAGCCAGATGGTCCTGGCCCAGGAATATATGCCGACCGATTTCGATTGGCGGGTCGGCATCCTGGACCGCAAGCCCCTCTTCGTTTGCCAATATTTCATGTCCAAGGGCCATTGGCAGATCGTGAAGCACGAGCAGGGCGGCACCTATACCGAAGGCGCCGGACGCACCTGGGCGGTCGACGAGGCGCCGCGCGAAGTGGTCGAGACCGCGCTCAAGGCCGCCAATCTGATCGGCGACGGGCTTTACGGTGTCGATCTCAAGCAGAACGAACACGGTGTCTTCGTCATCGAAATCAACGACAATCCCAACATCGACCTCGGTGTGGAGGACAATGTCTTGAAGGACGACCTCTATAAGATCGTGCTGCGCTCCTTCCAGCGCCGCATCGACCAGCGCCGCCAGGCGCGCTGATGCTGCGCGGCCTGCCGCTCGCTGCCCCGCTGCTGGCCGTCCTGCTGCTGGTTGGCGGGCCGGCCGCGGCCGAGACGCGCTACGATACGCCCTGGGCCAAGGTATCGGTCCCGGCGCCCGGTACCGTGCAGGCGATCGGCGGGCCGGCGCGAGGCTGCATCCTGGGTGCCCATTCGCTGAGCCCGGAGGGGGCCGGCTTCGAAGTGCTGCGGCGCTGGCGGAACCGCTATTGGGGCCATACCGAGCTGATCGACTATCTGACCCGGCTCGGCAAGAAGCTGACCACCACCGGGATGAAGCCGATGCTGATCGGCGACATGTCGCAGCCGCGCGGCGGCCCGATGGCGACCGGCCACCGCAGCCACCAGATCGGCATCGATGCCGACATCATGTTCACCCCGGGCCCCCTGTCGCCGCAGGCGCGCGAAGCCTTCGAGGATCCGCCCTCGATGCTGACGGCGGACGGCGGCGCGGTCGATCCCGCGCGCTTCGGCCGGACCCAGGTCGCCATGCTGAAACTGGCCGCCGCCGACCCGCAGGTGGTGCGGATCTTCGTCAATTTCCATATCAAGAAATATCTCTGCGACACGCTGCCCGCGAGCGAGCGCGCCTGGATCGGCAAACTCCGCCCCTGGCTCGGCCATGACGAGCATTTCCACGTCCGCCTGCGCTGCCCGGCCGACAGCCCGAAATGCGAGGAACAGGACCCGGTACCCACGGGCGACGGTTGCGACGACACGCTGGCCGCCTGGTTCCGCCCGGCCCCGCCGCCCGACCCCAACGCCCCGAAACCGGCTCCGGCCAAGCCGAAACCCTTGCCCGCCGCCTGCACCACCGTGCTTTCCGCCCGCTGATGAAATTCGCGCCGGACAGGCGCAGAATCGGCAGACGAATCGGAGGCGAACCAGGGGGTGCAGAATGCCATCCGTCGACCGCCGCCTGCTGATCACCAGCTCCCTCGCCCTGCTGGCGTCCGCCTGCAGCGGCACGCCGCCGCCCGTGGGCCCCGTCGGCCGGCGCCAGGACTACGGCATCCTGATGGCCGACGGCACGCGCATCGTGCCGCCGCCCGGCCATGACCCGAGCCGGCGTTGGCCCGCGGTGGTCTTCCTGCCGGCGACCGACGGGACCTCGGCCGATCTCTACCGCTCCTATGCCGTTGAACACGCGCGGCGCGGCAGCTATGTCGCCGTGCTGCCGCCGGGCTCCAACTCGGCCTCGGACTATGCCACGGGGGCGCGTTTCGCCGATCTGGTCGAGACCTGGGACGAGCGCGTGCTGGCGACCCTGGACGCCAATGGCGAGCGTTTTGCGATCGACCGAAGCCAGGTCGCCCTGGCCGGTTTCTCGATGGGTGGCGATCTCTCCTGGGCACTCTCGCTGGTCAGCCCGCAAGCCTTCTGCGGCGCCGTGGTGATGGGCAGCCGTTGCGGTTGGCGCAGTGACGACGGGCTCGGCGTGCTGGCCTTCAGGGGCTATCGCTTCGCCCTGCTCCGGGGCGATTCCGAAGCCTCGGCCCGGGCCGACGGCATGGCCGCCGCGCGCCGCCTGCTCGACGCCAACGGCATTGCCGCCCTGTTCAGGGAAGTGCCGGGCGAACATGTGCGCGCCCCGCCGGACACTTTCGCCACCGCCCTCGATTTCGTGCTGGGCGAGACGCCGGTCGCCGCGCTCAATCGCCTTTCTGCACGATCATGACCGAGAGGTCGCGGGTCGGGACGAAATCCTTCTTCTCGACCTCGAAGGTGGTCGGGCCAGTCTTCTTCACGCCGTCGGCACAGAAGGCGACGACATTCTCTGCCGCGCCCTTGTCCACGGTCAGGTGGAAGCGGCCGATCGGCCCCGCCCAATTGGCCCCGGTGGTCAGGATATAGTCGACAATGAAGACGCCGGCCTCTTCGTTCTCGAGGTCGAAGCGCTGGGCGATCGTCTTCCGGACGCCGGCATCGATGCAGAAGCGCGCGACCATCTCCTGCTCGCGGATCACTTCGGGATAGAGCATGAAAGAGCCGGTGACCGGGCGGTAATGGTGGTCGACCTCGACCGGCTTGCCCGCCGGGAAGGTCTGGCGCCAATAGTAGCTGACCTTCAGCGTCCACTTCGGGTGGGTGTAGCGGGTGCCGTCCGGCTCCGGCGGGTCGCGGGTGATCAGGCCCTGTTTCTCCAGCTCGTCCAGCACCGCGGGCGTCGCCTTGGCGAAAGGATCGTCTTCGGCCCAGAGCAGCAGCTTGGCTGGTTCGAGCAGGCCCAGCGGGCGCAGCAGGTCGGACACGTCCCGCTGGCCGACGAAGGCCCGGGCTTCGAGCGAGGGCGTCACCGGCTTGCCGTCTACGCTGACCTGGAAATCGACGAAATTCGTGCTCTG
>JAYSCC010000372.1:1043-3943 GCA_041915065.1 Zavarzinia sp. | reverse complement strand
CGGAATGGATGATCCTGACGGTGGTCCCCGTGATCCCGCCGGAACTGCGCCCGCTGGTGCCGCTCGACGGCGGCCGCTTCGCGACCTCCGACCTGAACGACCTCTATCGCCGCGTCATCAACCGTAACAACCGCCTGAAGCGGCTGATCGAGCTGCGCGCGCCGGACATCATCGTCCGCAACGAAAAGCGCATGCTGCAGGAAGCGGTCGACGCCCTGTTCGACAACGGCCGCCGCGGCCGCGTCATCACCGGCGCCAACAAGCGGCCGCTGAAGTCGATCTCCGACATGCTGAAGGGCAAGCAGGGCCGGTTCCGCCAGAACCTGCTCGGCAAGCGCGTCGACTATTCGGGCCGTTCGGTCATCGTCGTGGGCCCGGAGCTGAAGCTCCATCAGTGCGGCCTGCCGAAGAAGATGGCGCTCGAACTGTTCAAGCCCTTCATCTACGCCAAGCTCGACATCAAGGGCATCGCCACCACCATCAAGATGGCGAAGAAGATGGTCGAGAAGGAACGGCCGGAGGTCTGGGACATCCTCGAAGAGGTGATCCGCGAACATCCGGTGATGCTGAACCGTGCGCCCACGCTGCACCGTCTCGGCATCCAGGCCTTCGAGCCGACGCTGATCGAAGGCAAGGCGATCCAGCTCCATCCGCTCGTCTGCGCCGCCTTCAACGCGGACTTCGACGGCGACCAGATGGCCGTCCACGTGCCGCTGTCGCTCGAAGCCCAGCTCGAAGCGCGCGTGCTCATGATGTCGACCAACAACATCCTGAGCCCCGCCAACGGTAAGCCGATCATCGTGCCGTCGCAGGACATCGTGCTCGGCGTCTACTATCTCACGATGGAACGGCCGAACGAGCCGGGCGAAGGCATGGCCTTCGGCACCATCAACGAGATCCAGGCGGCGCTCGATTCCAAGTCGGTCACGCTGCACACCAAGATCAAGTCGCGCCTGCACACGGTCGACAGCAACGGCGATCCGATCGTCGTCCGCGTGGAGACCACGCCGGGCCGCATGCTCCTGTCCGAGCTGCTGCCGCGCCACCCGAACGTGCCCTTCTCGCTGATCAACAAGCTGCTCACCAAGAAGGACATCTCGACCGTCATCGACATCGTCTATCGCCACTGCGGCCAGAAGGAGACGGTGATCTTCGCCGACCGCCTGATGGCGCTCGGCTATGCCCATGCCTGCCGTGCCGGCATCTCCTTCGGCAAGGACGACATGGTGGTGCCGAAGGCCAAGGAAGCCCTGGTCGCGGCGACCCAGGAACAAGCCAAGGAATACGAGCAGCAGTACCTGGATGGTCTCATCACCCAGGGCGAGAAGTACAACAAGGTGATCGACGCCTGGGCCCAGTGCACGGACAAGGTCGCGGACGAGATGATGAAGGAAATCTCGTCGGTCGTGATCGACGAGACGACCGGCCGCGCCAAGCCGATCAACTCGATCTACATGATGGCCCATTCGGGCGCCCGCGGTTCGGCGGCCCAGATGAAGCAGCTCGCCGGCATGCGCGGCCTGATGGCCAAGCCGTCGGGTGAAATCATCGAGACGCCGATCATCTCGAACTTCAAGGAAGGCCTCTCGGTTCTCGAGTACTTCAACTCGACCCACGGCGCCCGTAAGGGCCTGGCCGACACCGCCCTGAAGACCGCGAACTCCGGTTACCTGACCCGCCGCCTGGTCGACGTGGCGCAGGACTGCATCATCGTGATCGACGATTGCGGCACCTCGAACGGCCTGACCGTGACCGAAGTGGTCGAAGGCGGCGACGTCATCGAGCCGCTGGGCGACCGTATCCTCGGCCGTACCGCGGCGGTCGACGTGGTCGATCCGGCGACCCAGGAACTGGTGCTGCCGGCCGGCGAGATGATCCTCGAGGACGACGTCGAACGTATCAACAAGGCCGGCGTGCAGTCGGTCCTGATCCGTTCGGTGCTGACCTGCGAGGCCGAGGGCGGCGCCTGCGCCAAGTGCTACGGCCGTGACCTGGCGCGTGGCACCCCGGTCAACATGGGCGAAGCGGTCGGCGTCATCGCGGCACAGTCGATCGGCGAGCCGGGTACCCAGCTCACCATGCGTACCTTCCACATCGGCGGTGCGGCGCAGTTCTCTGAACGGAACAGCGTCGAGGCGACGATCGACGGCACGCTGAAGATCAACAACCGCCACATCGTGGTCGACAGCTCGAACCGCATGATCGTGATGAGCCGCAACTGTGAACTCGTCCTGATCGATGCCAACGGGCGTGAGCGTGCGCGTCACCGCGTCGCCTATGGTGCGCGTCTGTTCTTCGACGACGGCCAGACCGTGACCAAGGGCGCCAAGCTGGTCGAGTGGGATCCCCGCACCCTGCCGATCATCTCGGAACGTGAAGGCTTCGCCGCCTATATGGACCTCGTGGAAGGCATCTCGGTCCGCGAGACCACGGACGAGGCGACCGGTATCGCGAACAAGGAAGTCATCGACTGGCGCTCCCAGCCGAAGACTTCGGACCTGCGTCCGCGTATCGGCCTGCGCGACGAGAGCGGCCATCCGATCCTGCAGCCGAACGGCACGGAAGTGCGTTACTTCCTGGCCGCCGGCGCCATCCTCTCGGTCGAGGACGGCGGCAAGATCAACGCCGGCGACGTGCTCGCCCGTATCCCGCTGGAATCGGCCAAGACCCGCGACATCACCGGCGGTCTGCCGCGCGTCGCGGAACTCTTCGAGGCGCGCCGTCCGAAGGATCACGCGATCATCGCGGAGCGTTCGGGCCGGGTCGAATTCGGCAAGGACTACAAGAACAAGCGCCGCCTGATCCTGCATCCGCTGGAAGGCGACCTGTCGGAGCCGCAGGAATATCTGATCCCGAAGGGCAAGCACATTGCCGTTCAGGAAGGCGATATCATCCAGAAG
>JAYSCC010000372.1:0-1033 GCA_041915065.1 Zavarzinia sp. | reverse complement strand
GGTGACTATCTGCTCGACGGCAACCCGGCGCCGCACGACATCCTGAAGGTCATGGGCGTCGAAGCTCTGGCCCGTTACCTCGTGA
This sequence comes from Zavarzinia sp., assembly GCA_041915065.1. Lineage (GTDB taxonomy): Bacteria > Pseudomonadota > Alphaproteobacteria > Zavarziniales > Zavarziniaceae > Zavarzinia. The sequence goes on along the minus strand of JAYSCC010000372.1, from coordinate 948 downwards.
ACGAGATCCAGGACGTCTACCGGCTCCAGGGCGTGAAGATCAACGACAAGCACATCGAGGTGATCGTTCGCCAGATGCTGCAGAAGGTCGAGATCGAAGACTCGGGCGCCACCACCTTCCTCCAGGGCGAGCAGGTGGACCGGGCCGAGTTCGAGGAAGAGAACGCGCGCACGATCAAGCTGGGCCTGCGTCCGGCCACCGGCAGCCCGGTTCTGCAGGGCATCACCAAGGCCTCGCTGCAGACCCGCTCCTTCATCTCGGCGGCCTCCTTCCAGGAGACCACCCGCGTGCTGACCGAAGCGGCGACCGCCGGCAAGGTCGACACCCTGGTGGGCCTGAAGGAAAACGTCATCGTCGGCCGCCTGATCCCGGCGGGTACCGGCGCCATGATGAACCGCCTGAAGGAAGTCGCCTCCAGCCGCGACAAGGAACTGGCGGCGATCGATGCCGGCACCGCCACCCCGGCGGTCGAGGGCGGCGCTTCCGCCGCCTGACCGGCGTAACGGCACACATCTCGAGGCCCGGGACGGCGACGTCCCGGGCCTTTTTGTTGGCGTCGTGAAATTCCTCAACCAATTGGTTGACAGTTCCATGCGCCGCCTTTAAATTCAACTGTATGGTTGAATATCTCAATACCCGCCTCGACACGATCTTCCACGCGCTCGGCGATGCCACGCGGCGCCAGATGTTGCGCGACCTCGCCGGGGGAGAGCGGACGGTGGGGCAATTGGCGGAGCCCTTCGCCATGTCGCTCGCCGCCGCCTCGAAACACATCAAGGTGCTGGAGGGCGCGGGGCTGATCCGGCGCGAGGTGCGCGGGCGCACCCATGTCTGCCGGCTCGATCCCGGCCCGCTCGCCAGCGCGCACGATTGGCTCGCCTTCTACGAAGCCTTCTGGACCGGCCGGCTCGACCGGCTCGAACAACTGCTGCGAAACGCAGGCAAGGG
>JAYSCC010000371.1:0-3944 GCA_041915065.1 Zavarzinia sp. | reverse complement strand
GCCTGGCGGCGCATCAAGGCGCTCTCGTCCGAAGTCGCGACCACGACGACGGAACGCGCCAAGCCCTCCGGCCCGAGGTCGTCTTCGATGAATTCGCGCGCTTCGCGGCCGCGCTCGCCGACCAGACCGATGACGATCACATCGGCCGAGGAATAGCGCGCCAGCATCGAGAGCAGCGACGACTTGCCGACCCCGGAGCCCGCAAAAATGCCCATGCGCTGGCCCCGGCAGCAGGACAGGAAAGTGTTCATCGAGCGGACGCCGAGGTCGATCTTGGTCCCCACCCGGTTCCGCTGGTGCGCCGGCGGGGGGGCCGCCCGCAGCGGATAGGCGGCGGCGCCACGCGGCAGGTCGCCTTCGCCGTCGACCGGGCGGCCGAGGGAATCGATCACCCGGCCGAGCCAGTCGTCCGACGGATAGACCGCGGCGACGCCTTCCTCGATGATCACCTTGGAGCCCATGCCGACGTTGTCGATCGGGCCGAAGGGCATGGCCAGCGCCCGCGCTTCGGAGAAGCCGACCACTTCGGCCAGCGTCTCGGTACCGTCCCGGCCGACCAGGCGCATGCGCGAGCCGATGCCGATCATGCCCTTGACCCCCGCGACCTCGACCACGAGGCCCTGCACCGCGACGACACGGGCAAAGCGCGTCACACTCGGGGTGGCGGCGATTTCGGCGATCAGGGCTTGCAAGGAACGGCTCTCCCCATGACCCGGGGATGATCGCCCGAAGAGGCTTAACCCGGGGTAAAGATCGCCGTCCTGGGCAGACGTCAAAAAACCGTCAGCCGGTGGATTGTAGGGTGTTGCAAAGCCCGTCCGCGGGCGTCATGTTAACCTTTATGAATGGTTGAAACGCTACGCCGTCAGAGCAGGGGGTGCCGATGCGCGTGCTTCTGATCGAGGACGATCCTCAGATCTCGAAGAGTATCGAGCTGATGCTGGGGGCCGAAGGGCTGAACGTCTATGCCACCGACCTGGGGGAGGAGGGGCTGGATCTCGGCAAGCTCTACGACTACGACATCATCCTGCTCGACCTGAACCTGCCGGACATGAGCGGCTTCGACGTGCTGCGCAAGCTGCGCGCCGCCAAGGTCGACACGCCGATCCTGATCCTGACCGGGATCGGCGGCATCGAGTCGAAGGTCAAGGGCCTCGGCTTCGGGGCGGACGACTATCTGACCAAGCCGTTCCACCGGGACGAGCTGCTGGCCCGCATCCACGCCATCGTGCGCCGCTCCAAGGGCCATTCCCAGTCGCAGATCATCACCGGCCGCATGATTGTGAACCTCGATGCCAAGACGGTCGAGGTCGACGGCAAGCCGGTGCATCTGACCGGCAAGGAATACGGCATGCTGGAGCTGCTTTCGCTCCGCAAGGGCACCACGCTGACCAAGGAAATGTTCCTGAACCACCTTTATGGCGGCATGGACGAGCCCGAGCTGAAGATCATCGACGTCTTCATCTGCAAACTGCGCAAGAAACTGACCTCGGCCACCGGTGGCGAGAATTATATCGAGACCGTGTGGGGCCGCGGCTATGTGCTGCGCGACCATGTCGAGGCGGAGCCGACCAAGGCCAAGGCCCGCGCCTGACCTCGTAGCGCGGCTGGGGAGTCAGAGCCCGGCCGCCGCGCGCAGATGCGCCACGATCAGCGCATTCACCGCCTCCGGCTGTTCCCGATGCAGGAAATGGCCGGCGCCGTCGAGGATTTCCAGCCGGACCCCGGCAGGATAGTCCTGCTCCCGGACCGCGCGGGTGAAGGCGCCGACCGGGAAACAGCCATCGTTCCGGCCGGCCAGGATCAGGCTCGGCACCTTGATCCGGCGTGAGGCGCGGGTCATGCCTTCACGAAATCGCGGGCTCAGTACGGCGAAAAGGGCGCGGTAATAGGCCAGCGCCGCATGTTTCACGCCGGGCCCCGCCAAGGTCGCCTTGACCGAGGTCAGCGCCCGGGCCGGCACCTGCCAGCCGGGCGACCAGCGCCGCCACAGCACCTCGACCAGGCGCCAGTCGTGCCGTTCGAGCAGCCAGTCGGCCAGCCCGCGGGCCTGGAACAGGGCGATGTACCAGAAGGGCAGCAGGATCCAGGGCGCCGACGCCGCAGCGGCGAGCAGCCGGCCGGTCGGCGGAATCGCGATCGCGGTCCAGCTCGCCAGGGTCTTCGGCCGGTCGGCGGCGACGACATGGCCGATCACCGCCCCCCAATCGTGGCCGATCAGGTGGAGCGGCGTCTCCCCCAGGTTCAGCCCCTCGATCAGGGCACCCAGGTGATCGGCCAGCGCCGCCACCGAATAGTCTCCGTCCGCCGGCTGGGACGAGGGTTCGTAGCCCGGCATCACCGGCACGATGACGCGGAAACCCGCCGCCGCCAGCGCGGGCGCCAAATCGTCGAAGGAATGCTGGTTGTCGGGGAACCCGTGCAGGCAGAGCGCCACCGGCGCCGCGCCCTTATGGCCTGCGCCGCGCCGCCCGGCGGCAGGCGTCTCGAAGGCCGTCACCTCGAGGTCGCCCGCGCGGAGCTTCACCATCCGTCCCAGACCGCTCGTTCCGTGCCCCTTGGCTGGTGCCACGGCCGCCTCCCCTCTTGTCGTTGGGCGGAAGTCTGAGCGGTCGCGGCGGCCGGCGCAAGGGGTGATGACAGATTGTCAGGAAGGGCGGCAGCTCCGTCAATTGCCGCCCAGGAAGTCGCGGACCATCTTCACCGTCGCCGCGGGCTGTTCTTCCATCAGCCAATGGCCGGCGTCGGGGATCACGCCCTCGCGCACGTCGCTCGCGGCGAAGCGCATGACCGTCGCCATCATCGGGCCGAAGGATTTGGCACCGCCGACGGCGAGCACCGGCATGGTCAGCTTGCCCTCGGCCACGAAGGCCTTGTTGTCGATGGCATCCTGGTCGAAGGCCGCGAATTGGGCGAAGCCGGCGTGCATCGCCCCCGGCAAGGCATAGAGTGCCGCGTAGTGAGCGCGGGAGGCTTCGCTGAAGCGCGACGGATCGGCCGAGAATTCGTTCCAGAAGCGATCGAGATAGATGCGCTCGCGCCCGGCGACCAGGCGTTCCATATCCGGCCCGCCGAAGCGGAAGTGCCACAGCAGGGGGTTCTTCAGGATCTCTTCCCACGGCCCCACCCCCGGCAGGGGCGCGTCCATCAGGACGAAGCGGGTGACCCGGCTGCGGTTCTCCGCCGCGAAGGCATAGCCGACCATATTGCCGATGTCATGGGTGACGAGCTCGGTCGGGCCGACCTTCAGGGCGTCGAGCAGACCGGCGATATCCTGGCCCTGGGTCTTCTTGTCGTAGCCGCCCTCGGGCCTGGCCGAGAGCCCCATGCCCCGCAGGTCGGGTACGATCACCCGGTGATCCCGCGCCAGTTCGGCGGCGAGCGGCGCCCACATGTCGCCGGTCTCGCCATAGCCGTGCAGCAGGACCACCGCAGGGCCGGTGCCGCCGACGCGGACATGCAGCGTGGTGCCGTTGGTGGCGATGTCCTGCTCGGCGAAATCCGGCGGGAAAGGGACGACCTGGGCCACGGCGGGCGACAGGCTCAGGGTAGTGAACAGGGCCGCGACGGCAAAAGAGCGCATGGGTTGTCCCCTCGATGGCGGCGCAAGCGGTGCGCCTGGACAGCAAGATGAATCGCGCCCATCGTCCGAACTAGCCGGCGAAGCTCGAAACTGGTTTCCGGGAAAGGCGAACGATGATGAAACTGGACGGTATCGCCGCCTTCGTCGCCACGGCCGACGCCGGTTCGATCAGCGAGGCGGCGCGGCGTCTCGGCCTCGCCAAATCGGTGGTCAGCGAGCGCCTGGCCGAACTCGAGCGCACACTCGACGTCCGGCTGATCCAGCGCACCACCCGCAAGCTGACGCTGACCGAGGACGGCCATAATTTCCTGCCGCGGGCGCGGAACATTCTTCGTGAAGTGACCGAATCCCGCGCCGAGAT
>JAYSCC010000370.1:0-3944 GCA_041915065.1 Zavarzinia sp. | reverse complement strand
GATGGAAGCCATGGAGTGGCGGGAATCGCTGGAAGAGGCGGCGGGGCCGGCCGAACTGCGCGCGCTCGCCGCCAGGGTGCAGGCCGATACGGCGGCGCTGGAAGCCAGGCTCGGCGACGCTTTCGCGGCCCATGATTTCGGCCGTGCCACCAACGAGGCGCTGCGCCTTTCCTATTTGACCAAGCTCGGGGCCGAGGTGCGCCGCAAGCTACTGCCTGGACAAGCGGTGCCATGACCCTGCTCGACATCTACGAACCCGGCGAAACACCGCTGCCGCACGCGGGCGATTCCGACCGTGCGGCGGTGGGCATCGACCTCGGCACCACCAATTCCCTGGTCGCCATTGCGACCGACGGCCGGCCGGAGATCCTCCGCGATGCGCTGGGCGACGGCATCGTGCCTTCCGTGGTGGCCTATCTCGAAGGCGAGGACGAGCCGGTGGTGGGCCGGGTCGCCACCCGCATCCTGGAGGCGGAGCCGGACCGCGTGGTGGCCAGCGTGAAGCGCCTGATGGGCCGCGGCACCGGCGATGTCGCCAGCTTAGGCGGCCAACTCGCCCAGAAGATCCACAAGCCGGGCGCCGGCGGCATGGTGAAGCTCGACGTCGGCGGCCGCATCGTCTCGCCGGTCGAAGTCTCGGCCGAGATCCTGCGCACGCTGAAGCAGCGCGCCGAATGGGTGCTGGGCAAGACGGTCGACCAGGCGGTGATCACCGTGCCGGCCTATTTCGACGATGCCGCCCGTACGGCGACGCGGGATGCCGCGCGTCTCGCCGGGCTCGAAGTGCTGCGCCTGGTCAACGAGCCGACGGCGGCGGCGCTGGCCTATGGCCTCGACCGTGCGGCCGAAGGCCTCTATGCCGTCTACGACCTCGGCGGCGGCACCTTCGACATCTCGCTCCTGAAGCTCGAAAAGGGCGTCTTCCAGGTCCTCGCCACCGGTGGCGACGCGGCGCTGGGCGGTGACGATTTCGACCGCCTGTTGGCGCAGGCCCTGATCGACGAACGGGGCGATGCCATCGCGGCGTCCGACGTGAAGCCCGTGCTGGCGGTCGCCCGCCGCGCCAAGGAAGCCCTGACCGATGCCGAGACGACCTCGGTCGACCTCGACTTCGGCGGCAAGGCGACCCGTCACGAGATGACGCGGGCGCGTTTCGATGCCCTGATCGCCCCCCTGGTGGCTCGCACCATCGCGGCCTGCCGTGCCGTCCTGGCCGATGCGGAAGTCGAGGCTTCGGCCCTTGCCGGGGTCGTGCTGGTCGGCGGTTCCACGAGGGTGCCGCTGGTCCGCGCGGAAGTGGCTGGCCTGTTCGGGCGCGAGCCCCTGGCCGACATCGACCCCGATGAAGTGGTGGCGCTGGGCGCCGCCCTCCAGGCCGAGGCGCTGACCCGCGGTTCCGACACGCTGCTGCTCGACGTCGTGCCGCTCTCCCTCGGGTTGGAGACCATGGGCGGCTTGGTCGAGAAGGTGATCCCGCGCAATACGCCGATCCCGGTCAGCCGCGCCCAGGATTTCACCACCTATCAGGACGGCCAGACCGCGATGGCGATCCATGTCCTCCAGGGCGAGCGCGAGATGGTCGACCAGAACCGCTCGCTCGCCCGCTTCGTGCTGGCCGGCATCCCCGCCATGGTGGCGGGCGCCGCGCGCATCCGCGTCACCTTCACCGTCGATGCCGACGGGCTGCTGACCGTGACCGCCAAGGAAGCGTTGACCGGCACACAGGCTCATGTCGAGGTGAAGCCGTCCTATGGCCTGTCGGACGAGGAAATGGCCGACATGCTGCGTGCCTCCTTCGAGAATGCGCGGGCGGATGTCACCGTCCGCCTGCTGGCGGAGGCGCGGGTCGACGGCAAACGCCTGATGCTGGCGCTCGATGCCGCCCTGGCGGTCGACGGCGATCTCCTGTCCGAGGACGAGCGGATCGCGATCGAGAATGCCAAGCTCGGCCTCGAGGAAGCCATGGCGACCGAGGACCGCGAGGCGGTGGTCGCTGCGACAGAAGCGCTCGAAGCCGTGGGCCGGCCTTTCGCCGAACGCCGCATGGACCGCAATATTCGCTCCGCCCTCTCGGGTGTCCAAGTCTCGCGGCTTGAAACCCGCCTGCAGGCGGGCTAAGCCTCCGTCCGATATTCTGGAGTTTTCCCTATGCCCAAGATGGTTTTCGTCAGCCCGGACGGCAAGACGCGCACCGAAGTCGACGCGCCGGTCGGCCTTTCCGTGCTGGAGATCGCGCATCGCAACAAGATCGATCTCGAAGGCGCCTGCGAAGGCTCGCTCGCCTGCTCGACCTGCCATGTCATCGTCGATCCGGAATACTACAGCGAGCTGCCGGAAGCGACCGAGGAAGAGGAAGACATGCTCGACCTCGCCTTCGGCCTGAGCCATACCTCGCGCCTCGGCTGCCAGATCATCATGACCGAGGACCTGGACGGCCTGACCGTGAGCCTGCCGACCGCCACCCGCAACATGATGGTGGACAAGTAAGTCCATGCGCTGGACCGATGTTCACGACATCGCGGCCGAGCTGGAAGACGCCCATCCGGATGCCGATGTCGTGAATCTTCGCTTCACCGACCTGCACAAATGGGTCCTGGCGCTGCCCGGCTTCACTGATGCGCCGGAGCGCTCGAACGAGAAGATCCTGGAAGCGATCCAGGCCGCCTGGCTCGAAGAACGGGACTAGGCGCCGGGGCTCGGCCCGCTCGGTTCAGGATGTGGCCGTAAAACGGTGGGTGATCTCGATCTCGCCCACGATGGCCGCGTTGAAGGCCGGCAAATCTTCCGCGGGGATCCAATATTCGCGGTGTGTCTGTCCACCGGCGTCTTGTACCGGGTAGCGGGCGAGAAAATCGCGCTGCACCCGAAATCGGGTCACGAAGCCCGATCCGCTCGCGGCAACGTTCCAATCGCGGGCGATTTTCACGGCATAGGCTTCGGTCGTCACCGGGTAGAAGATCGGCTGTTCGGCGAGGCGCGGCGGAAAGGTGGTCATGCCGGACTGCCGGATCAACGCCAGTTCCTCCGGGCCGACCGGTCGCCACAGCGTTGTCGTCTCGATGTCCATGGGACGAGGGTAGTCGCCGGCCTTCCGGGCGACAATCGGCTCGTCGTGGGCACTGCATGGCGGGCCTGCGTCTGACGGCTAGGCCGGGAGACGGCCCTGTGCTATAGAGCGCGACCCTGATTCAGGTACGGCTCTTTTTCGCCGCGACGGAGGATTCCATGCAGATCCGCGAAGCTCTCACCTTCGACGACGTCCTGCTGCAGCCTGCCGCGTCCAGTGTTCTGCCCGCCCAGGTCGATACCAAGACCCGCATCACCCGCTCGATCGAACTGAACGTGCCCTTGATGTCGGCGGCGATGGACACCGTGACCGAGGCCAGCATGGCGATCGCCATGGCCCAGGCCGGCGGTATCGGCATCATCCACCGCAACATGGAAATCGAGCAGCAGGCCGACCATGTCCGCCAGGTGAAGAAATTCGAATCCGGCATGGTGGTGAACCCGGTCACCATCACCCCGGACCAGACGCTGGCCGACGCTCACGCCCTGATGCGGAAATATTCGATCTCCGGCATTCCGGTGGTCGAGCCCGGCTCGGGCAAGCTGGTCGGCATCCTGACCAACCGCGACGTCCGCTTCGCCACCAACCAGGACCTGCTCATCTCCGAACTGATGACCAAGGAAAACCTGGTCACGGTGAAGGACAGCATCGACCGCAACGAAGCCAAGCGCCTGCTGCACAAGCACCGGATCGAAAAGCTCCTGGTCGTCGACGACGCCTTCCGCTGCGTCGGCCTGATCACGGTCAAGGACATCGAGAAGTCGCAGCAGCACCCCAATGCCGCCAAGGACATCGCCGGCCGGCTCCGCGTCGGCGCCGCCACCACGGTGGGCGACGACGGCTTCGCTCGTGCGGAAGCCCTGATTGCGGCCGGCTG
>JAYSCC010000369.1:0-3945 GCA_041915065.1 Zavarzinia sp. | reverse complement strand
CGTCGGTGAGGCGGCCCCACACCACCTCGGACACGCCGACCTGCTGCATCTTGGCGCGCGAGGTGAGACCCATTTTGTAGCCCGCCCGGCGTTCGCCGCGCAGGCGCCGGCGGGCGACCGAGAGGGCCTGGATGGCATAGGCGTCGTCAACCGTCAGCTCGGGCAAGCTGTCGGTCAACTGCGGGATCTCGACGGCGGTGCGGGCCGCCTCGTCGACGATCTGGGCGAGCCCGGCGAGGGAGGTCATCTGGCTTCTCCGAACGCGGTTGCGGGTGGAAACGAGTCTGAGGTGGGGATGCCGCCCGGTCCCTTGTCCGGTCATGCGGCCCCGCTCAGGCGAAGGCGGCCCGGACGGCGCCCAGGCCTTCGATGCGAAGGTCGAAGACGTCGCCCGGGGCGACCCCGACCATGGGGCCGAGGGCGCCCGAGAGCACGGTGTCGCCGGCCCGCATCGGATGACCGGCCCGGGCCATCACCTGGGCGAGCCAGAGCGTGGCATTGAGCGGCGAGCCGAGACAGGCGGCGCCGGCACCGACCGAGACCGGCTCGCCCGCCTTCTCCATCACCATGCCACACAGGCGCGGATCGAAATCGCCGAGCCTGACCGGCCGGGAGCCGAGGACATAGAGACCGGACGAGGCATTGTCGGCGATCGTGTCGGTGATGCGGATGTCCCAGTTCGCCACCCGGCTGCCGACGATCTCGATCGCCGGCACGGCGAAGTCGATCGCCCGGAACAGGTCGGCCATGGTCAGTTGCTCGCCGTCGAGGTCGCGCCCCAGGACGAAGGCGATCTCGGCCTCGACCTTCGGCTGCAGGACGTCGGCGACCGCGATGTCGAGCGCTTCGGGTCGGGCCATGTCGGCGAACAGCATGCCGTAGTCCGGCTGGCCGACGCCGAGCTGGCGCTGCACGGCGAGCGAGGTGAGCCCGATCTTGCGCCCGACCAGACGCCGGCCGGCGGCCAGCGCCCGATCGGTGTTGACCTGCTGCACGGCATAGGCGGCGGCGACGTCGCCGGGCGCCAGCAGGTCGCGGATCGGGCCCGTCGGCGTGCCGCTGGCGGCAGCGGCGTGGAGGCGATCGGCGGCCTCGCGGATCGCCTCGGCGGAACTGGTCATGACGGGCTTCCCGGGCTCACAGCTTGACGCAGACGTTGGTCATCTCGGTATAGAATTCGAGGGAATGGACGCCGCCCTCGCGCCCGATGCCCGAGGCCTTGGCGCCGCCGAAGGCGGTGCGCAGATCGCGCAGGAACCAGGAATTCACCCAGCAGATGCCGACGTCGAGCCGGGACGCGACCCGATGCGCCCTGGACAGATTCTCGGTCCAGACCGCGGCGGCGAGGCCATAGGGCGTGCCGTTGGCGAGGCGGATCGCCTCCGCCTCGGTGTCGAAGGGGCGGATGTGGCAGCAGGGCCCGAAGATCTCTTCGGTGACGCAGGCGGCATCGTCGGCAAGCCCGGTCCAGATGGTCGGTTCGACCCAGGAGCCGCCGGCGAGTTCAGCCGGCATCACGGGCACGCCGCCGCCGGTCACCACCGTGGCGCCTTCCGCGACCGCCTTCTGGTAATAGGAGAGCACCTTGCCCTGGTGTTCCTTCGAGATGAGCGGGCCGAGGCCGGTCGCCGGGTCTTCCGGCCGGCCGAGCCGCAGCGCCTCGGCGCCCTGTTTCAGGCGGGCGACGAAAGTCTCGAACAGCGGGCGTTCGACATAGACCCGCTCGGTACCGAGGCAGACCTGGCCGCAGTTCGAGAAGACCGAGCGCATGGTGCCCTCGATCGCCTTGTCGAGATCGCAATCGGCGAAGACCAGGGCCGGATTCTTGCCGCCCAGCTCGAAGGAGACCGGACGGATGCCATGGGCCGCCTGCTTCATGATCGCCTCGCCGGTGCGGGTCTCGCCGGTGAAGGTGATGCCGTTGACCAGCGGGTGCCGGGTCAAGAATTCGCCGGCGGAATCGGGGCCGAAGCCGTGCACGACGTTATAGACACCCCGGGGCACGCCGACCTTGTTCATCACCTCGCCGAGCAGGGTGGCGGTCAGCGGCGTCTCCTCCGAGGGCTTGACCACCACGGTATTGCCGAGCGCCAGGGCCGGCCCGACCTTCCAGGTCATCAGGAGAAGCGGCAGGTTCCAGGGGCTGATCACCGCGATCACGCCGCGCGGCCGGCGCAGGGCATAATTGAGGGCACCGGTGCCGTCGGGCGTCGGCATCGGGAAACATTCGGTCGCCACCGTCTTGGCGACGTCGGTGAACATCTTGAAGTTCGCCGCACCGCGCGGAATGTCGACATGGGAGGCGAGCGACATGGGCTTGCCCGTGTCGAGGCATTCGGCCTCCAGGAAATCGTCGAAGCGACGGTTGATCTCGTCCGCCACGGCGCCGAGCAGGTCGGTCCGCTCGCTCACGCTCATGCTGCCCCAGGGACCGTCGAGCGCCGCCCGCGCCGCCTTCACGGCCGCATCGACCTCGGCCTCGCCGCCTTCGGGCACGGTACCGATCGCGCTGCCGTCGATCGGGCAGAAGTTCTGCCAGCTCTTGCCCGTCGTCCCGGTGGTGAAGGCGCCATCGATGAAATGGGCGGCATCGCGCCGTGCCGTGGACTGGGCGAGCGGGCGGCGTTCATGAGGCGAATGGACATTCATACGACTGACTCCTGGCGGATGAAGGGGCGCCGGCTCTCGCCGCGCCCGTAATCGTGAAATTCCTTTGGTCCCGGCATTTCTCAGGGGGTAACCGTGGCGAGGCCGGCGGCGGCGCAGGCGCGGTCGTCGTCTTCCGACCCGCCCGAGACGCCGATCGCGCCGATCACGCGCCCCTGGACGACGCAGGGCATGCCGCCGCCGAACAATATCACCCCCGGCCGCAGTGCGATGCCTTCGCGCACGACCTCCCGCTGCGACAGAGCTTCGCACAGGCTGTCCGTCGACAGGCCGAAGGTGGCCGCGGTCCAGGCCTTGTCGCGAGCGATGTCGAGGGAGGCCGTGAAGGCGCCGTCGGCCCTGATCAGGGCGAGCAGATGCCCGCCCGCATCGACCACGGCGGCGACCACGGCGACGCCGCGGCCGGCACCGCAGGCGACGGCGGCCTCGGCGGCCCTGACGGCCGCCGGGGAGGTGAGCGTGGCGATCGTGCGCGAGATCTGCATCGTCACCACCCGCCGCTCAGGTCACGACGCTGAGGAAGGCGTCGTTCATGGCGCGTTCGTAGTAGAAGATGCCCTTGCCGACCTGGGTCTCGTCCCAGGTGCGGGTCGGATTGTCCGGGTAATAGGTGTAACCGCCCGCGAACACTTCGTTGCGGTTGCCCGAGGGATCGAAGAAATAGATGGTCTGGCCGCGGGTGATGCCGTGCCGGGTCGGCCCGATGTCGACCGAAATGTCGTAGCGGGTCATGATGTCGGCGGCGTTGCCGACATCCATCCAGGTCTCCAGCTCGAAGGCCGCGTGATGGAACTTGCCGGGTTCGGGATGCTTCACGAAGGCGATGTCGTGCGCCTTCATGCCGGCGGTCAGCCAGATCGCCAGCAGGCCGTCGGGCAGGTCGACCCGCTCGGTGCAGCGGAAGTCCAGCGCCTTCTCGAAGAAGTCGAGGGTTTCCTCGATATGCGGGCCGTAGAGCAGGGCATGATCGAAACGGCGGGCGCGCATGCCGTGGGGTTCCAGCACCCAGACGTCGGGATTATGCGAGGCGGGCCGCGGCTCGGACTGGTCGGCGTCGGCATAGAGCTCGATCCGATGGCCCGAGGCCAGGGTCCAGCCGATGCGGCGGCCGATGCCCGGCTGCTCGCCCGCGGCGACATGGTCGACCGGATAGCCATAATCGGCGACGCGCTTCTCGAAACGATCGAGATCGGCGTCTTCGCGAACCTTGAACGCCATCAGGTCGAAGCCAGCGCTATCCGCGCGGCGCAGCACCACGCTGTGGTGGTCGAATTCGTC
>JAYSCC010000368.1:0-3950 GCA_041915065.1 Zavarzinia sp. | reverse complement strand
CACCGCCGAGATGCCGACCCGCTATTCGGCCCGGGTCGAAGGCACCCAGTCGAAGCTCAGCACCTATCGCGACGGCTTCCGGATCCTGAAGCTGATCCTGCGCCTGCTCATGCTGGAAAAGCCGCTCGCCCTGTTCGGTGGCTTCGCCGGCTTCTTCGCCCTGCTGGCGGTCGGCTTCTTCATTCCCGTGATGATCGACTATGTCGAGACCGGCTTGGTGCCGCGCTTCCCGACCCTGATCGTCTCGGTCGGCGTCATGGTGCTCTCGGTTCTCTCGCTGATGACCGGCCTCATCCTGGACAATGTCACCCGCGGCCGGCAGGAGCTGAAGCGCCTGCTCTATCTCGCCGCGGGCGAGCGGGCCGACGCCCGCCTGCCGCGCAGCCGGCACGACCGCCCGCGTCTGGTCCGCCACGGTTGACCAAAGGGGTGACGGCGGCCCTTTCATCCCTATAGGATGCGCACGCATGCCTGTCGGGTAGAGAGAATGGCCGAACCACTCGCGTTGTTGGACGATTTGCTGACCAGGGCGCGCCGCGCCGGTGCCGATGCCGCGGACGCCCTGTATTTCGAAGCGATTTCCCTGGGCGCCTCCTGGCGCCTCGGCAAGCTCGAAGAACTCGAGCGGTCGGAGACGCGGGACATCGGGCTTCGCGTCTTCGTCGGCCAGTCCCAGGCCACCGTTTCGTCGAGCGAAATCGATTCGTCCGCCCTCGACCGCCTGGTCGAACGGGCGCTGGGCATGGCGCGCGTCGCCCCGCCCGATCGTTTCGCCGGCCTCGCCGATCCTTCGCTCCTGGAACGCCACCCCCGCGATCTCGACCTCGCCGAAGCGGGCGAGCCCGATCCGCAAGTGTTGTTCGACCGTGCCGCCGCGGCCGAGGCGGCGGCTCTCGCCGTGCCGGGCGTGACCAATTCCGAAGGGGCAGGGGCGAGCTGGGGCGCCAACCGGATCGGCCTCGCCACCTCGGGCGGCTTTGCCGGCCAATACAGCAATTCGATGAGCAGCGTCTCCGTCTCGGTCCTGGCCGGCACGGGCACCGGCATGGAACGCGATTACGACCACGCCGCCGCACGCTTCTCCGCCGATCTCGAAGATGCCGCCACCATCGGCCGGCGGGCCGGCGAGAAGGCGGTGCGCCGCCTCGGGCCGCGCAAGGCCAAGACGGCCAGGGTGCCGGTGGTCTTCGACCCGCGCATCTCGTCCTCCCTGGTCGGTCACCTGCTGGGCGCCATCAATGGTGCCGCCATCGCCCGCGGCACCTCCTTCCTGAAGAACCGCATGGGCGAGCAGATCTTCGGCGCGGGGATCACCATCGTCGACGATCCCTTCCGCAAGCGCGGCCTCCGCTCGCGTCCCTTCGATGGTGAAGGCGTCGCCGGTGCCACCCGCAAGCTGATCGACGGTGGCCGGCTCACCACCTGGCTGCTCGACAGTGCCTCGGCCCGCCAGCTCGGCCTGACCTCGACCGGCCACGCCAGCCGCGGCACCTCGGGACCGCCTAGCCCCTCCGCCGCCAATGTCCATCTGGAGCCGGGCAGCCTCGGCCCGGCCGAACTGATGGCCGACATCGAGTCGGGCTTCTATGTCACGGAATTGATCGGCTCGGGTGTCAACGGCATCACCGGCGACTACAGCCGGGGTGCCGCCGGCTTCTGGATCGAAAAGGGCGAGATCGCCTATCCGGTCAGCGAGATCACCATTGCCGGCAATCTGAAGGACATGTTCCTGAACCTGACGCCGGCCAACGACCTCGTCTTCCGCTACGGCACCAATGCGCCCACCCTCCGGGTCGAGGGCATGACCATCGCCGGCGCATGAGCGACGACAGACGCGATCTCGAGCTTCTGGCGGCGGCGGCGGAATCCGCCGGTGCACTGGCCCTGGACTGGCAGGCGAAGGGCTTCCGCGCCTGGGAGAAGTCCGACAACCAGGGCCCGGTGACAGAGGCCGACCTCGCGGTCGACGCCCATCTGAAATCCATGCTGATGGCGGCCCGGCCCGACTACGGCTGGCTCTCGGAAGAGACGGCGGACGATCCGGCGAGGCTCGCCACGAGGCGCATCTTCGTAGTCGATCCGATCGACGGCACCAGGGCCTTCATCAAGGGGCGGCCGTTCTATTCGGTCTCCCTCGCCGTGGTGCAGGAGGGGCGGCCGCGGGCCGGCGTCATCCTGAACCCGGTGACGCGCGAGTTGTTCACGGCGGTGCAGGGGGCCGGCGCCCGCCTGAATGGCGCGCCGATCCGCGTGTCCCCCAAGGGCGTGATCGAAGGGGCGCGGCTGATCGGATCGGTCGACATGTTCCGCTCCAAATTCTGGCCGACGCCCTGGCCGCCGATCGATATCGCGACCGGCAATTCGATCGCCTATGCCCTGGCCCAGGTTGCCGCCGGCACCCATGACGGCTCGGTCAGCCTGACCGGCAAGAGCGATTGGGACCTCGCCGCCGCCGACCTCCTGGTGGCCGAGGCGGGCGGCTTGGCGACCACCCACATGGGCGAAGGCTTCTTGTACAACCGCCCGGGTACCCGCCATCGCAACGTCGTCTCGGCCGGGCCGGAACTCCATGCCCGCCTGCTCGAGAAACTGACCGAATTCAACCCGCCGCCCGACGTCGCCCAAACCCTGATCGGCGGTCAGGCATAGGTGGTGGGCACGGCGCTGCCCTGTTTCACCGTTTCCATCGAGATATAGGCGGAAACGTCGAACAGCTCGATCTTGCCGACCAGGCGCTTGTAGACGACGTCGTAATGTTCGACGTCGGGCAGCACGATCTTCAGGATGTAGTCGAAATTGCCGGTCAGGCGGTGCACTTCGACGATCTCCGGGATGTCGGCCACGGCGCGGCGGAAGCTCTCCACCCAGTCGGCCGAATGATGCGCGGTCTTGATCACCACGAAGACGGTGGTCGGCACCCGCATCTTGCGCCGGTTCAGCAGCGCCACCTGTTTCTCGATATAGCCTTCCTCGCGCAGCCGGGCGATGCGCCGGGCGCAGGCGGAAGTGGAGAGGTGCACGGCCTCGGCGAGCGCCGAAATCGGCTGGTCGGCATCGGCCTGGAGCAGGGCCAGGATCCTGGCGTCGCGATCGTCGAGCATGGGAATTTTTCGCGCTATTGAAAGAATATCCGGGAAAATTTTGCATAATCGCGGGAAATTGTCCCGTGATTTGCGCCCCATTCCCGCCAACGCCGCGCCATGATGGGCGTCACTGGATGGAACGGAGCGACGCGATGAAGACGATCGGCCTGATCGGCGGCATGAGCTGGGAGAGCACGGCGGTCTATTACCGCCAGATCAACGAGGCGATGCGCGAGTGCCTGGGCGGCCTGCATTCGGCCGAGATCCTGCTCCATTCGGTCGATTTCGACAGCGTCGTCAGGCTGCAGAAGGCCGATGCCTGGGACGAGGCGGGCCGCCTGCTCGGCCGTGCCGCTGCCGGGCTGGAGCGGGCCGGGGCGGACTGCGTGCTGATCTGCACCAACACCATGCATCTGGTCGCCGATGCCGTGGCCGGCGCGGTCACCGTCCCCCTGATCGATATCATTGACGAGACCGGCAAGGCGCTCGCTGCCGCTGGCCGCACGCGGCCCCTGCTGCTGGCGACCCGCTACACGATGGAACACGGCTTCTATGCCGGGCGGATGCGGGCGCTGCACGGGATCGAGGTCCTGGTGCCGGAAGCAGCCGATCGCGGTACGGTGCATTCGGTCATTTTCGACGAACTCTGCCGCGGCGTGATCCGCGACCCGTCGCGGGCGGCACTGCTCGAGATCGTGGCGCGCGGCATGGCGGCCGGGGCGGATTCGGTGATCCTCGGCTGTACCGAGATCTGCCTGCTGCTCGATCCCGATGCCCTGCCGTGCCCCGGTTTCGACTCGACGGCGCTTCACGCCAGGGCGGCGGTCGATTTCGCCCTCGCTGGCGAGGCGCGACGCTGCGTGGCGT
>JAYSCC010000367.1:0-3951 GCA_041915065.1 Zavarzinia sp. | reverse complement strand
GGCGAAGCCCCGGCAGGGTGCTGGCCGGCGCCATGGCGGCGAGGCCGTCCAGGCCGGAGCCGCGCTGGAGGCGGAGCAGCAGGGTCTCCGCCTGGTCGTCCCGGCTGTGGCCGGTCAGCAGGGCCGCGACCCCGGCGTGCCGGCACCAATCGCCCAGCAGGGCATAGCGGGCGCTACGGGCCGCCGCTTCGAGCCCGCGCCGGGGCAGGGGGGCAGCAGGGCGGAGGACGGCATGGCCATGGCCGAGCAGGCCCGCCAGGGCCGCCACCTGTTCGGCTTCGGCCGCGGCCTCCGGCCGGAAGCCGTGGTCGACGGTCAGGATGTCGAGGCTTCGCCCGGGCACCAGCCCGGCCCAGGCGTGGGCGAGCAGCAGGAGGGCGAGGCTGTCGGCCCCGCCCGATACCGCCAGCGCCAGCCGGAGCGGCGGCGCCAGGCGGTCGAGGGCGGCGGCGAAACGCTGGGCCGCCGCCGGCTCAGGGGCAGGCGGCGGCTTTGCGCTCGCGGTCGGCGCGGGACTTGATGGTGGTGCTGGCATCGGCATAGCGGTTCGGCAGGTCGGCCAGGACCTGGCAGCCTTTGTCCTTCTGGCCCATCTGGATGAGGCTCATGCCCAGCTTCAGGAAGCTGTCCGGGGCTTTGGCGCTCTGCGGATAGGTCTTCACGCCGGTCAGGAAGGTCTGGGCCGCGGTATCGTAATTGCCGCGCACGTAATAGGTCTCGCCCAGCCAATACTGCGCGTTGCCGGCGAGCTTGTCCGAACCGTAGCTGGCCAGGAAGGATTTCAGCGCGGCTTCCGCCTGGTCGTAGTCACCCCGGCGCAGCATGCCGAGGGCATTGTCATAGGCGGCGAGGGCGGCCGGCGACGAGGAGGCGGGCGATGGCCCCCCCGTGGCCGACGAGGAAGGCGCGGCCGGAGCGGGGGCGGGCGCAGGAGCCGGAGCCGGTGTCGCCCCGCCGGTGCTACCTTGGGCGCCGCCGGTGTCACCGCCGCCGGCCTGCACGCCGGACTGCTGCTCCAGCCGGTTCAGGCGGAATTCGACGTCGTCCTGGAAACTCTTGAGCGCGGCCTTGTTCTGGTCGGCGGCATATTGCGCCTGCTCGATCTGGCCGGTCAGGGTGCGGATCTGTTCTTCGAGGGCGGAGAGGCGGAGGTCGAGCTGGGCGACGCCGGCCTGGCTGATGCCGCCCTGGGCCTGGGCCAACTGGATCTCGGTCGCCGAGTCGGAGATTTCGGCGAGCTTGTCGCGCAGCGCGCCCAGGTCCGTCGCCGCCTGGGCGAAGGCCGGCCCGGCCGACCATCCGGCGGCGAGCAGCAGCCCGGCGGCAATCAGGCGAAGGGGGCGTCGGGCAGCGGACGGCATGACACGGGATCCTCGAATCGGGCGGGCATCGTCACAAGGTAGAATGTCCGGTCAGCTTGGCGAAAGCATGGCGCTGGCCAGGACAGAAGAACGCCCGCCCCGGAAGTCCGGGACGGGCGTCTCAAGCGACCATCATGCCGCCAGGCGGCACGTGGCAGCCGGCGTCAGTTGACGCGGCTGAAACCGCGACGGTTCTGGGCCCAGGCGGTCTCGTCCGAACCGACCGCGAAGGGACGGTCCTTGCCGTAGGAGATGACCTGGAGACGGTTGGCGTCGACGCCCAGCGAGATCAGATAGGCGCGGGCGGCGTTCGCACGACGCTCGCCGAGGGCCAGGTTGTACTCGCGGGTGCCGCGTTCGTCGCAGTGGCCTTCGATCGTCAGGGTCACCGACGGATACTTGGCGAGCCAAGCGGCCTGGGCCTGCAGGGTCTTCTGACCTTCGGCCTTCAGGTTGTACTTGTCGAGGTCGAAGAAGACGCTGTCGCCGGCAGTGGCGGCGAGGTCTTCCTGCGAGCCCGGGACGATCGACGAGGTCGACGTGCCGGTGGTGGCACCGCCGGTGCCCTCGGACGAGGACGAGCAGGCGGCCACGATGAACAGGGCGGCGACAAGGCTGGCGATCTTGTAGCCGGGGTGAGTGAAGCGCATAGCGGTTGGACTCCTGAGGGTGCAGCGCTGTCGGTGCGCGCGGGGCGGCGGGGATGATCGCTCGAAGGCGAAACTATCATTTCGCAGTTGCGAAATCCACTGTCGCTCCTGGCGCGGAAGGACGCGGAGGTAGGGTTACCACCGGTCCTTGCCGCTCTCTAGTGCAAAGTCGCAACACTGTGCCATCTTTGTCGAAATTAAGGCGCGCCACCCGTCTCAGGGATTGAGCGGCGACCATGCCGGGTCGGAGCCGTCCAGCGGCGTCGGCATCAGGCGCTCGTTGGTCGCGGTGATGTCGACCGAATAGAGCTTCACCGTGCCCGAACTGCCCGGAGACTGGCGGAAAAAGGAGAGTACGCGGCCGTTGGGGGCCCAGGTCGGGCCTTCGTCGAGGAAGCTCTCCGACAGGATACGCTCGTGCGAACCGTCGGGATACATGACGCCGATCTGGAAGCGGCCGCCCTTCATCTTGGTGAAGGCGATGTAATCACCGCGGGGAGACCATACCGGCGTTGCATAACGGCCGTCACCGAAGGAAATGCGCCGCTGGCCCGAACCATCGGCATTCATGACATAGAGCTGCTGGCCGCCGCTCTGGTCCGAGTTATAGGTGATCTGGCTGCCGTCCGGGGAATAGGAGGGCGAGGTTTCGATCGCCGGGCCGGAGGTGAGCCGGGTGACCTTGCGGGTGCGCAGGTCGATCACGAAGATATCGGTGTTACCGTCCTTCGCCATCGACATCACCACCTTGTTGCCGTCGGGCGAGAAGCGCGGCGCGAAGGTCATGCCCGGGAAATCACCCAGCACTTCCTGCTGGCCTGAGTCGATGTTGAACAGATAGACCCGCGGCTTGTCGTTGAAATAGGACATATAGGTGATGGTCTGGTCGCGCGGGGAGAAGCGCGGCGTCATCACCAGGTCCTTGCCCGAGGTCAGGAAGCGGTGGTTGGCGCCGTCCTGATCCATGATCGCGAGGCGCTTCACGCGCCGGTTCTTCGGCCCCGATTCCGAAACATAGACGATGCGGGTATCGAAATAGCCGTCCTCGCCGGTCATCTTCTTATAGATGGTGTCGGCAATGATGTGGGCGACACGGCGCCAGTTGGCCGAATCGGCCGTAAAGGCCGTCCCGGTCAGCTGCTGTTCGGCCTGGACGTCCCACAGGCGGAATTCGTAGGAGGCTTTACCGCCCTGCGGTACCACCCGGCCGGAGACCAGGGCGTCCGCCCCGGTGCTGCGCCAGGCCGGGAAGGTCGGCTGGGCCTGGAGCTGATCGGGGGTCTGGGGATAGGTGCCCGGCGCGGTCGGCCGGACCAGGCCCGAACGCTCGAGGTCTGCCGAGATCACCTGGGCCACCTGGGCGCCCATGTCGCCGCCCGAGAAACTCGGGATGGCGATCGGGATGGGAGCCTGGGTGCCGCGATCGACCGTGATCGCGGTCTGGGCGAAGGCACCGCCGCTCATCACAGCGAGCACGAGACCTGCACCGAGGGCCGCCACCCTCGAAGTAATGCGCGCGAAAGGCCCGGTCATCATTCTTTCCGTCACGGTTCGTCACCGAATCAGTTCAGCCGAAGCTAGGTCCGAAAAATGGCAAAGGCTTGTCGGCTCCGCCACCGATTGCGGCGGGATCGGGGACGATTGTGCCCGCCTGTGACCTTCAGGACTCGGCGATGGCGCGGTGGTGGCGGATCACTTCGCCGATGATGAAATTGAGGAATTTCTCAGCGAACTCGGGGTCCAACTTGGCCGAGACGGCGAGGCCGCGCAGGCGCTTGATCTGCTCCGCCTCGCGCGCCGGATCGGCCGGCGGCAGCTTGTGGCGGGCCTTCAGGGCGCCCACTGCCTGGGTGCATTTGAAACGCTCGGCCAGCATGTGGACCAGGGCGGCGTCGATATTGTCGATACTGTCGCGCAGGCGCTGCAATTCCGGCAGGGCC
>JAYSCC010000366.1:0-3961 GCA_041915065.1 Zavarzinia sp. | reverse complement strand
GTCGGCGCCGCCTTCCTCGCGGTGCAGCTCGGCGCCGTCGCCTGGATGTATGTGCGCACCCCGAACGAACTCGACCAGCTGCTGGTCACGGCGGAAGCCAATCGCATCGCCGCCGAATTGTCCACCGGCCCGACCCCCGAACGCCTGGTCGTCCAGGCCGACCTCGCGCAGCCGCTGGCGCCGGGCACCCAGCGCTCCTTCGTCGTGCACGACCGTGCGGGCTGGATCGTCGGCCGTTACCAGGATGGCGACCTCAAGATCGCCGAGGAGGCGCCGATGTCTTTCCTGGTGATCCGCACCCAGCGCGAGATCTGGGGCGAGCGTTTTCTCGTCTCCGGCACGCGGCGGGTCACGGTGGCGAGCCGGCCCTATTGGGTGACGCTGGCGATCGCAGGCCAGGGCTTCCGCCCCTTCGTGCCGGTGATCGTCAACGAGATCCGCTTCCACGTGGTGTTTCCGCTACTGCTGCTCTCGGGTCTGTTCCTGCTGTTCAATTTCAGCGCCGTGCGCAGCACGCTCCGGCCTATGGCGCGGGCGATCGCAGCGATCCGCGCCATCGACCCGATGCAGGCGGCGACCCGGATCGAGGCGCCGGTCTCGACCATCGAGGTGCAGGAGCTGATCGCGGCAGTGAATGGTCTGCTCGGGCGGATCGAGGGCGCGGTCGGGGCGGTGCGCGATTTCGCCGGCGATGCGGCCCATGAACTGCGTACGCCGCTTGCCGTGCTGACCCTCGATATCGGCCGCTTGCCCGAGGGCGAGGCACGGGCGGCGCTGCTACGCGAGGTCCAGGCGATGAAGCGTCTCGTTGACCAGATGCTGGACATGGCCCAGGCCAATGCCCTGGAGATCGAGGCGGGAGCGGAGGTCCAACTCGGCGCGGTCGCCGCTGCCGTGGTGGCCGATCTGACGCCACTCGCCATCGCCCGTGGGCGTTCGATTCTTTTCGAGGACGCGGGCGCCACGCCGATCCGCGGCCATGGCGAGGCGATCGGCCGGGCACTGCGCAACGTGGTCGAAAATGCGCTTGCCCATACGCCGCCCGGCACCGCCGTAACCGTGACCTGCGGCCCCGGCCCCGGCTACCGGGTGCGTGATCACGGACCCGGGATCCCGCCGGACATGCGCGGCGAAGTGTTCAAACGCTTCCGCCGGCTCGGGCCGGACGGCGAAGGCGCTGGTCTCGGCCTGTCGATCACGCGGACGATCGTCCTCGCCCATGGCGGCCGGGTCGAGATCGGCGAGGCGCTCGGAGGCGGCGCTGTTGTCCATCTGGGTTTCCCGGATGCCGGCGGCGCCGGCTCATGAACGGGGGGGCCGCGCCCGGCGGCTTCCGGCTGGTTCAGGGCGCTGATCCAGGGGCACAGGCGTCCCGTCGTCCGGCGGCGATGTTGCCGCGCAGGCTGGCGCGGAAGCCGGGCGACAGATTCTCGAACGTCAGGATAAGGCCGTGCAACTCTGCGATGGCGGCGACAAGACTGAGACCTAAGCCGTTGCCGGGGGTGGTCCGGCTCCTCTCGGTGCGGAAGAAGCGCCGGGTCAGGCGGGGCAGGTCATCCGGCGCGACGCCCGGCCCGTCGTCCTCGACATCGAGCACCAGATGCGGGCCGTCCGCGCTCAGGCGCAGCCTGATCTCGGTGCCGCCGGGCGCGTGGCGCAGCGCGTTCTCGACCAGATTGGCGAGCGCCTGGGCAAGCAATCCCCGGTCGCCGGCGATGACGACGCCGGGCGCCAGCTCCGTCACCAGGCGGTGGCCGCTGTCTTCGGCGTCCGGGCGGTAGGCGTCGGCCACGGTCTCGGCCAGTGCGCCGAGATCGACCGGGCTGAAGCTCGCCCGGGGCGCCGCGCCCTCGACCTGGGCGATGCGCAGCAGGGCGGAGAAGGTCTCCAGCAGGCCTTCGGCCTCCCGGGTCGCGGCTTCGATCGCCGCTTCGTATCCGGCTCCGTCGCGATCCTGGCGCCGTGCCTCGTCCAGCCGCTGCAACAGGCGGGACAGGGGCGTGCGCAGGTCGTGGGCGACGTCGGCGCTGATCTGGCGCAGACTGTCCATCAGGCCGCATATCCGGTCGAGCATCCGGTTCAGGGTGACGGCGAGGCGGTCGAGGTCGTCGCCCGTGTCCTCGATCGGGATGCGCTGCGCGAGGTCGCCGGCGATGATCGCTTCCGCCGTCCGCGAGATCCGGTCGACCCGGGCGAGGAAGGTCCGGCTGAGCAGGATGCCGCCGCCGATGCCGAGCAAGGCGGCGAGGCCGAGCGCCCCGGCCAGGGCCCGGACCACTGCCTCCTCGACTTCGACGATGTGGCTGAAGTCGTCGGCGACGGCGAGCGTGACGCCTTGCCCGAGGTCGGTGACCAGGGCCCGCACCTGTTCGGCCCGGCCGTCTTCGTCCCGTTCCTCCGGTACCGTGATCGAGGTCCAGCCGGCCCCGCGCGGCGCGTCGTCCGCCGGCATTTCGCCCGCCAGGCGCCGTCCGGCGCCGTCCCGCACGAGATAGTCGAGGGCGCCCGCCTCGCCGTCGCGCCGCTTCACCACGGCGACCAGCCGGTCGAGCCCGCCGGCCGCGAATTCCTCGCGCAGGAAGGCGGTTTCGGTGGTGATCCGGGCCACCATCTGCTGGTCGAGCGCGCTTCGGGCGGCGAGGAAGACGGTCGCGCCGAGGATCAGGGCGGAGGCGCCGAAGAGCAGGACATAGAGGCCGGCGAGCCGAAAGCTCGCGGTGCGGAACAGGCGCGGCAGCGCGTGTCTAGGCACCGGGCGCCCGCAGGATGTAACCGGCGCCGCGGACGGTGTGAATCAGCTCGGGATCGCGCCCCCCGCGCGAGAGCTTGGCGCGCAACCGGCTGACATGGGTCTCGACGATGTTGGTGCGGGGATCGAAATGGAAATCCCACACCCCTTCGAGCAGCATGGTGCGGGTGACCACCCGGTCGAGATGGCGCAGCAGGAATTCGAGCAGGCCCAACTCGCGCGGTTGCAGGTCCAGCCGCTCGCCGCCCCGGGTCGCCGTGCGCTTCAGGAGGTCGACCTCGAGGTCGGCGACGCGCAGCACGGTCGGTCTGTCCGCCAGCGGCGGCCGCCGGGCGAGCGCGCCGAGGCGGGCCATCAGCTCGACGAAGGCGAAGGGTTTCACCAGATAGTCGTCGCCGCCGGCTTCGAGGCCGCGCACCCGGTCGCCCACGCCCTCGAGGGCGGTGAGGAACAGGACCGGCGTCTTCACCCCGGCGCCGCGCAGGCGGCGGACCAGCTCCAGCCCGTCCAGCCGGGGCAGCATGCGGTCGACCACCAGGAGGTCATAGACCTCGCTGGTGGCGCGGAACAGGCCGTCCTCGCCGTCGGCGGCGTGATCGGCGACATGTCCGTTCTCCTGCAACCCGCGCACGACATAGGCCGCGGTTTCGAGATCGTCTTCGATCACCAGCAGTTTCAAGGGCCCGGACCTCTTTCGCTGTATGCCGTGCCGCCGGCCCTCACGGGGCCGAGAGCCGGTCGATCGTCTGCAGTAGGGTCGCAAGCGTCGCCTTGCAGTCGGCGGCGACCGGCGTATCCGCCCGCAGTGCGTCGAGCGCCTTGTCGATCGCCTTGTCGACCACGTGCCAGTCTGCCGCGGCGCGCGGCTTCAGGCCAGCCTCGGCTTCGTCCCACGAGGTCTCCAGGTCCTTGATCCGGGTCTTCGCGCCGGCGAGGTCGCCGCGGTCGACCATGGCAGCACTATCGGCCGCGATCGCCCGGAAGGAGGACAGGTCACCCAGCTTGGAAGCGGCGGCGGCGGGCGACGGGGCCAGGGCGGCCGCCGTCAGGGTGGCCGCGACCGGCGCCAGGAGCAGCGCCTGGGCGACGGCGAGGGCGCGGAAGAGGGAGGCTTTCGGCATGATCGAACTCCGGGTTTCGTGAAGGGCGGCCGTCAGGCGGAGCGGGCGGCGGCGTCGCGGCGCCGGCCGGCGTCGGCCAGGGTGAGCGAGG
>JAYSCC010000365.1:0-3968 GCA_041915065.1 Zavarzinia sp. | reverse complement strand
GGTTCGTCTTCGCAAACAAACCCTACCGGGATTCCGTCGGTGGCCACCTACACCACCTCACGGGACACGATCAATGTGAGCGGTGCTTCCAGTAGAATTGTTGAAGCGAGTCGGGGGGGGGTGCAGATGAGCGAGGGGCTTTTTGACGATCTTCCGGAGGTATCGGCGCCGGCGAAGGAGCGTTGCGGGGTGCCGCGTCTGCGGCAGGCGGAGCGATCGCAGGCCGAGCTTCGTGCGTGCAGCCTGGACGATCTGATTTCGGCGGATCACCCGGCGCGGCTGGTGTGGCGGTTTGTCGAGGGTCTCGACCTTTCGGGGCTGCTGGCCGGGATCAAGGCGGTGGAGGGGCATGTGGGCCATCCGCCGGCCGATCCGCGCATACTGGTGGCGTTGTGGCTGTTTGCGACCATCGACGGGGTGGGCAGTGCCCGGCGCCTGGCGGAACTATGCGGCAGCCACGCCGCCTATCGCTGGCTGTGCGGCGGGGTTTCGACCAATCACAAGTCCCTGAGCGACTTCCGCACGGCCCATGTCGACTGGCTGGACGGCACCCTGACGGCCAGCGTTGCGGTGCTGTTGCACAAGGGATTGGTGCGGCTGGAGCGGGTGGCGCAGGACGGCCTGAAGGTACGGGCCTCGGCGGGCGCGGCGTCGTTCCGGCGGCGCGAGAGCCTGGAGAAGTGCCGCCGTCAGGCGGCGGAGCGGGTGCGGGCGCTGAAGGCCGACTTGGAGGCCGATCCGGCGGAGGCGTCGCGTCGCCAGCGGGCGGCCCGGGAACGGGCGGCGCGCGAGCGCGAGGATCGGGTGACGGCGGCCCTGGCCGAGCTTTCGGCCGTCGAGGCCAGGCGTCCGGTGGCGGAGAGGGACAAGGCCCGGGTCTCGACCAGCGATCCGGAGGCGCGGGTGATGAAGATGGCCGATGGCGGTTTCCGTCCGGCCTTCAATGTCCAATTCGCCGCCGACACCGAACACCGTGTCATCGTCGGCGTCGACGTCACCGACAGCGGCGGCGACCAACCCCATCTGGAGCCGATGGCCGACCAGATCGCCCGGCGCTTCGGCCAGTTGCCGCGCGAGATGCTGGCCGATGGCGGTTTCGTCACCCTGGGGGCCATCGATCGCCTGCACGGCCGGGGCGTCACCCTCTACGCCCCGCCGATGTCCCCGCGCGACAAGGCCCGGTCGCCGACGGCCAGGATCAGGGGCGACAGCGACGCCGTCCTGGCCTGGCGCCGGCGCATGGACGGCGACGCCGCCAAGGCGATCTACAAGGAACGGGCCGCCACCATCGAATGCGTCAATGCCCAGGTCCGGAACCGCGGCCTGCGGCAATTCCTGGTGCGCGGCTTGAAGAAGGTCCGGGCCGTCGCCTTGTGGCACGCCCTGGCCCACAACCTGCGCATCGCCATGGCACTGCTGGTGCCGGTCGAGGTCACCGCCTGAACGGGAGGCCACCGCTCCGCCCTCACCTTCCCCACCGCCTCAGGCGACGGGCCCCGCCCTCCCCCGCGAGCGGGCGAGGGAGCGTAGGTCCAGGGGCCAGCCCCCGGCCGGGGGTGCAGGGGCGCGGCCGCCCCTGCATTCATTCACACACTCTCAGAGCGTTCCCCGGATCACGGCCTGCAACATCTCGCGATCCAGCGACAGGTCCGCCACCAGCTTCCGCAGCTTCGCATTCTCTTCCTCGAGCTGCTTCAGCTTCCGCATCTCCGGCGGCGACATCCCCTCGTAGCGCTTCTTCCAATTGAAATAGGTCGCCTGGGCAATCCCCGCCTTCCGGCAGATCTCCGACACCGGCACACCGTCCGCCCCCTGCTTCAGGATGAACGCCTTCTGTGCCTCCGAAAACTTCGATGCCTTCATCGTCTTCCGCTCCTCCCGCCTAAGAGAAAACCGACCGGAAAACTCTAACCCCAAACGATCCAGTTTTCTGGGCTCACATCATAGTGTAGTGGCCCCCTCTACATGCGGATTCCGACGCTATCCGGGGTATTCCGATTTGGAGCCGGCCACCGTTCATGCCCCAACGGAAAACAGGAAGCGCCCGATGCACACCAGCTTGTTTTCCAGGCGTAGTTGTACCGAGACGGTGGTAATGCGCCTCCCCGTCCGCACAACATTTGGCACGGCGCAAATCGTGCCGGCGAAAGCCGGCCGCAGGTAATCGAAGGTAAGTGTGGAGCAAGTCGGCAGCTCACCCCTCCCCAAGGAGCGTGCCAGATGAGTAGCTGCAACCACTTCGCCAAAGCTGGCAAGAACACCACCATGGAAAGTCCGGATCATGGGGTTGCCGACATGAACTTCGCAAAAATCCATGAAGTAACGAGTCTTGCCGTCCACGGTCTCCTCGATCAATCCCAGAAACTGATGAAAAGGTACCGCCGAACACTCCGGCATTTCCCGCGCCAATTCCGTCATGCTGCACTCCCTTGCGTCGAGTCGAACGCCGGCCCCAAGGTATCGATGGCAAAGGAGCCGGTAACCGTTGCAAGCGGCGTCTTGTTATCTAGCGCATAGCCTCGGCCGGCGATAAAGGCGACACTGTCCGTCCGGTCGATGCATTCGACCACCGCACGCAGGCCACTGCCCGCCGGAATAGGACGCAGGTAATCGACGCGCAGGTCGATGGTGGCGATCGGCCGGAGTGAGCCGAGCGCGGAGAAGATGGCCAGTCCGCACGTCGTGTCGAGCAGAGTCACCAAGGTGCCCCGGTGCAACGCTCCGCGGCCATCGGCCAGCGTCTCGGAAAACGGCATCGTCATTTCAGCCTTGGCGTTGGCCACTGCCACCACATCGATGCCGAAGGCGTTGAACAGCGGATGGTGTTTGCCGAAAAATGCCTTGGCAATGGCGGCAGCATGGTCCAGTTCCGGTTTCATATGCGACATGCCTCCTTCGCCGTGTCTCGCTGCGCATAATATCGCCGTTCTGCCTCGACCGGGATATATCCGATCGGCTCTAGAAGACCGAGATTGTTGAACCAGCCCACCTATTCGAGGGGCGTGAACTCGACGGTCTCGAAGGAGCGCCACGGCCTTGTAGAGGCCGTTGGGCGATGGGAGTGCGCATGAAGTGGACCGGCCGCGTTGCAAAGTGGCGTTGAGGATCTTGACGATCCCACCTTGGCAGACGCCCTTCTCGACCGCCTCGTTCACAACGCCCAGGGTTGGGTGAATCGGCTGGCGGCAGCCGGCGAAAGATGGGGTGACAAACAATCATTTTGGTGTATGTTGCCGCCAATATGAATATTTATCGGTCGTCAAGCCCCTGCCCTGGCGGGGGGGAGGGGAATAGAGCGATGCACTTCCTGAACACACTGTCGAACAGCAGCCCAGGGGCCATCCTCGACGAAGTCCTGTTCTTCATCGACACGGGCCCCGGCTATGTGGTGACCGTCATCGGCCTTTTCCTCGTCTGGTTCGCCTGGCGAGCGCTGATGAAATAAGTAGTGGCGCCCGTCGCCCGGCCGCTTGAACGCGAACTGACGCTGTGTCGCCAGAAGCGCTTCGAAGCGCGCGTCCGCGCCGCCTGGCTTCGCCACGATGCCCATGTCGAGGATACCGACTTCCGTGTCGTCCATGGCCTCGCGTGGCGGGCTCCTCCTCAAGCTCGCCGGTTGCGACTGGATCCGCGAGCGCCATGGAGAAGGCGCGGGAACCAGACCAGAGGCGTGGGCGGCGTGACTCAAATCAACTCGCCTCCGACAAACCCGGCGCGGTTCAAATTGGCTGGCGGCACCAGTGCAAACCAAGTGACAATAAATCATACCGGGATATATTGTTGCCAACATGAATGTTTATCGGTCGGTCGACAAAGTTCCTGCCGCAGTGGGGCGTAAGGGGGTCTAAAATGACTGCAAAATCGAAACACGGAAAATCAATCACTGCCTGGCGCAGGCTCGTGGTGTCCGTCGGCCGTGGAGCGCTGCTCGTTTCGGTCTTTCTCTCAGCCAGTCCGGCAGCAGAAGC
>JAYSCC010000364.1:0-3972 GCA_041915065.1 Zavarzinia sp. | reverse complement strand
TATCTGCCGACCCACACCCCGGTCTTTTCCAAGCCGCAGGGGCGCGATCCGGCCTGGAATGCCGCCAACTGCCGAAACCGGCGGATCTTCGCCGACCGGGTCGGCCTGGCCGTGGCGCGCAACACCGAAGCCTTCCTGCTGCAAGCCTATCGCCGCGACATGGGCGGCGGCACCGTCGCCCTGATGAAGGACATGTCGGTGCCGATCCGGGTCGGCGGGCGGCATTGGGGCGGCTTTCGGGTCGGGTACCGCGTCTGATCGTCCCGTTTCCCGTGCAGCGCGGGGCGATGGGTGCGTTTCACGTTGCGGATCCGGACCAGACATGATTGCGTCGATCGGGGCCGACGCAGAAGGCAGGAACAGGGGCGATGGCGGCTGAACAGAAGGTGCAGCAGGCAGCCAGCAATGCCGGGCACGACCGCGTCGTCCTGGTGCTGGATGACCACAATGCACTGCGCGAGGAATTGGCCGAATATTTCACGGCCATGGGCTACCGCGTGATGCAGGCGGCCGACGGGCCCAGCCTGTCAGCGGCACTGCGCCGCCAACGGCCGGACTTGGCCGTGCTCGACATCGACCTGCCGGGCTGGAACGGGATCGAGATCGCGCAGGCGATGCACCGGCGCGATCCCACGATCCGTATCATCCTGATGACCGGCAATCCCAATTGGGTGACGCCGGCCCTGACCACGCAGTCCGGCGCCTTCGCCGTGGTCGAAAAGCCGATCGACCTCGCCCGCCTGTCGCGGGTGGCCAAGGCGGCCCTGCTCTGACCTCTTGACTTGACGCATCTTCGGACGGCGAACCGGAGTCCACTTCGCCTGAAGATGCTCTAAATCACCACTCCGCGACGGTACGCGTCACCGGCCGGTCGGCCTCGACCGGGGTGATGCCGATGTCCTGCAGCAGATGGGGCGAAGTCGCCGCCAGACGCTGCAGCTCGCGCCGGGTCGCACGCCTCGCGGCATGATTCTCGATCATGCGGCGGAGGCCCAGTCCGGCACGGGCGAGGAAGCCGTGACGAGGGGCGGTGGTGTGGACAGTGGCGGTGAACATGGCTTGCATCCGTTACTCTGGACCCTGAATATGAGGCCGGGGCACTTCCGCCGCCACGCAGTTCTATTCATGAACTCATCAGTATTTCTCATGAGGGGTGGAGCCTAGCCATGAGCGGCCGGGGCGGTCTTCCCTCGCTCAACGCGCTGCGCGCCTTCGAGGTCGCCGGGCGGCTGATGAACTTCTCGCGCGCGGCGGCGGAACTGGGGGTGACCCAGGGCGCCATCTCGCGCCAGGTCAAACTGCTCGAAGGCCAGCTCGGCATCGACCTGTTCCACCGCAGTGCGACCGGGGTGAGCCTGACCGCCGAAGGGGCCAAATTCCTGCCCGTGCTGACCGAGAGTTTTCGCCGCATGGCCGAGGCGGCGGAAGCGCTGCGCGACGATCCCTGGCGCCTGTCGATCGGCGCGCCGCCCAGTTTCGGCATGCGCTGGGTGATGCCGCGCCTGCCGCGTTTCCAGGCCGAGCACCCGAAGATCGACGCCCGCCTGACCATCACGACCGACGATATTTCGGAACTGGCCGGCTTCGATGTCGCGGTTCATTACGGGGCGACGCCGCCGCCCGGCCTGTTCGCCCAGAAGCTGACTGGTGAACGGCTGATCCCGGTCGCGGCACCGCGCCTGCTAAACGGCGACCCGCCGCTCCGGGTGCCGCAGGACCTGATCCGCCACCGCCTGATCGACACGGCGCCAGACCGGCGCTATTGGCGGCTCTGGCTCCAGGTGGTCGGGCTCGACCGCATGACCGGCGATACCGCCCAGGTGATCGCCATCTTGGATATGGCTTTGCGCATCGCCGAGCAGGGCTCGGGGGTCGCCATCGGCGATGTCGCCCTGATCGCCGACGACATCGCGCTGGGCCGCCTGGTGGCGCCCTTCCCGGTCGAAGTGCCGTCCGGCCTGTCCTATTGGCTGGTGGCGCGGCCCGAAGCGCGGGAGCGACCCAAGCTGCGCGCCTTCTTCCGCTTCATGGAGAAGGAGGCGCGGGCGGCGGCAACCTTGAAGCTGACACCCCCCACAAAGCCCTGACTATTCCGCCGCCGCGGGCAGCTCGGCGCGGCCGGCGGGCTTGAGCCGGCCGAGGCCCTGGGCCAGGCGGCGCCAGCAACGCTCGCCGGTGGCGCCCTTCCGCCACACGAGGCCGATGGTGCGACCCGGCGCCGGATCGGGCAGCGGGCGCACGGCGGTACCGTCGCCGGCCCGGCATTCGGTCGCCACGGCCATGGCCGGCAGCAGGGTGACGCCCTTGCCGCGCCCGACGAGGCGGCTCAGCGTGGCCAGCGAGCCGCTGCGGATCGGGCCGCGCTGCTGGCTGTCGCCGCATAGCGCCAGGGCCTGATCGGCCAGGCAATGGCCTTCCTCGAGCAGGAGCAGGGGCCGGCCAGCGAGGTCGGCGACCGGCACTTCGGCTCGGGCGGCCAGGGGATCGCCCGCCGGCAGCAGGGCCAGGAAGGGTTCGTGGAAGGCTTCGGCGGTTTCGAGATCACGCCCGAAGGCACCATCCGCCGGCAGAGCCAGCAGGGCAGCGTCGAGCGTGCCGGCGCGCAGGCCCGCCAGCAAGTCGGCGGTGCGGCCCTCGGTCAGCTCGAGGCCGTCCGCGGCATAGAGGCCGCCCAGCTCGACCACATCGGGGCCGAGGTAGGGCGCCACCGTCGGGATGACGCCCAGGCGGAGCGGCCGGGCCGCCGCCGCGGCGCCCAGCGCCTTCAGGCTCTCGACCTCGCCCAGGATGCCGCGCGCCTTGGCGATCACCGCCTCGCCCAGCGGGGTCGGGCTGACGCCGCGGCGCGAACGGGTGAGCACGAGGCCGTCCAGCGTCTGCTCCAGGAGCTGGATCTGCGCGGTCATGGCCGGCTGGCTGACGTTCAGCGCCGTGGCCGCCTTGCGGAAACTCTGATGGTCGGCGACGGCGACCAGATAGCGGAGCTGACGCAGCGAGATCGACATGGCCTTCTTTCCCCCGTTTCGTCCCATATGCGGCGACATCGCCCGATTGCAAGGGGCAATCCGGCAGACGAGGACCGTCGCTGCCGGATGATTTTCTAGCAAATTTGCGAATGACTTGCAATTGCGTTTGCGAAACCCCTAGTCTGTGCCCAGAACAGACGAAGGAAAGACGTCATGCAGGAGGACGGGGAAATTCGCATCGCAGCCGTGGCCGCCCCGCCGCCCGAGCGGGAGCCCGCACTGTCGGACCTGCGCTTCGCCGGTCAGTTGGCGCTCTGGGCACTGCGCCAGGGGCGCGGCCTGTTGGCCGGCGACGAGGCGACGCGGCGCCTGCTGGCCGAAGCCCTGGCGGTGGCGGAAGTGCCGCGGGCGCTCGATCCGCTCGAAACCTTCGTCAGGGTGATGGCGGCCGGCGCCTGCCGGCCGGTCGAACTACGCGCGCCGCCGACGCGCTGCCTGGGGCGGGACGAGGCCTTGATCCTGCGCGCCCTGGCGGCCTGCCAGTCGGGCCAGGCAGACCTGGCCCAGGGCCTGCTCGAAGCCATGCTGGCGCCGGCCGCGGCACGCGCCGGCAGGGCGGCCTTGAGCGCCGTCGGCCAAGCCTTCGCCCTGCAGGGCCTGCGCCTGGCCGATACGGAATGCGGCCGGCTGCGCGCGCTGGAGCCGCTGTTCGGCCGAAGCCCGCTCACCGCGCCCGGCCTGGCGCGGCTGCATTAAGCGGCGGCGGGGCTCAGAAGCGCAGGCGGCCTTCCTGGATGTCGGCATAGATCGCCGGCGTCAGGGCCTTGATGCCGCCCAGCGCCGGATGCCGGATATAGAGCGGATCCGGTACTTTACCGGGATCGAAGCCGTCCTTCACCAGGTCGACCTTGCGGTGCTTGAAGGTGCCGGTCACCTCCATCTCGCCGCGCAGACGCAGGAAATAGGGCTGGGCATAGGCCGGCAGGGCCCTGGCGATATGGGCGTC
>JAYSCC010000363.1:0-3998 GCA_041915065.1 Zavarzinia sp. | reverse complement strand
TCCACCACTTCCGCCATCTCGCCGCGGCCTTGATCGTCACCAAGGCCAATATCGTCTCGACCGTGCACCGCCGGGCGATCATGGATTTCGTCGGCGTGAAGCAATACGACGAACAGGGCCAGCTCACGGGCGAGCGCCGCTTCTACGGCCTCTTCGCTTCGACCGCCTATCAGCTCCGCCCGCGGGAAATTCCGCTGCTGCGCGGCAAGGTCGCGCGCGTGATCGCCCGGGCCGGCTTCTCACCCGCCAGCCACGACGGCAAGGCCCTGCTGAACATCCTCGAAACCTATCCGCGCGACGAGCTGTTCCAGGTCGGCGACGACGAGCTTTCCACGATCGCCCTCGGCGTGCTGCGCCTCGAGGAGCGGCCGCGCACCGGCCTGTTCCTCCGGGTCGACACTTTCGAACGCTGGATCTCCGCCCTCGTCTACCTGCCGCGCGAGCAGTTCGACACCACCCTTCGCCAGGCGGTCGAGGCGATCCTCTGCAAGGCGGCGGGCGGCGAGGTGATCTCGCGCACCAGCTTGGTCGGCCAGACCGAACTGGCCCGCGTCCATCTCGTCGTCGGCGCGGTGCCGGAGGCGCTGGCCCGGCTCGACGCAGCCGCCCTCGAGGACGAGATCATCCTGGTCGCCCGCGGCTGGACCGACAGGCTCCGCGAAGCCCTGGTTGCCACCCATGGCGAGGATCGTGGCCTGGCGCTCTCCCGGCGCTGGCTGAAAGCTTTCCCCAGCGCCTATCGCGAAGGCCAGTCGCCCGATGCCGCGATCGCCGACATCGCCCGAGCGGAACCGCTGGTCAACGCCGGCATCGACGGTGCTGTAACCCAAGGCGTCTATCGAAAGCTGGAAGACGACGGCGCCGTGCTGCGCTTCAAGCTCTATCGCCTGGGCCAGCCGGTGCCGCTGTCCGACTGCCTACCGCTGATCGAGCACATGGGCCTCAAGGTGATGGAGGAGACGCCCCACGCCCTCCGCCTTTCCGACGGCGCCACGGTCTGGCTGCACGACTTCCGCCTGATCGAGCCACAGGGCCACAAGCTGGTGATGGAGTCGCTGGCGCCCCTGGTCGAACAAGCCTTCGCCCTGCTCTGGTCCGGCCAGATGGAGGACGACCGCTTCAACCGCCTGGTCGTGCTGGCCGCCATGCCCGCGCGCGACGTCATGGTGCTGCGGGCGGTCGCCAAATATCTCCGCCAGATCGGCATTCCCTTCAGCCAGGAATATATGGAAGAGACGCTGGCCCATTGGCCCGGCGTGGCGCGCGACCTGACCGCCCTCTTCCGCCTGCGCCACGACCCCGCCTTCGTCGGCGACCGCAGCGCCGCCTATGACAGCCATCGCGCCGGCATCCTGGCCGACCTCGACACGGTGAGCAGCCTGGACGAGGACCGGATCATCCGCCGCTTCCTCAACGTGATCGATGCCAGCCTGCGCACCAACCTGTTCCAACAGGCAGAAGACGGCGGCCCCAAGCCCTGCCTGGCGATCAAGCTGGACAGCCGCAAGATCGAGGGCCTGCCGCTGCCGAAGCCGCTGGTCGAGATCTGGGTCTTCAGTCCCCGGGTCGAAGCCGTGCACCTGCGCGGCGGCCGCGTGGCGCGCGGCGGCATCCGCTGGTCCGACCGGCGCGAGGATTTCCGCACCGAGATCCTGGGCCTCGTGAAGGCCCAGATGGTGAAGAACGCGGTGATCGTGCCGACCGGCTCCAAGGGTGGCTTCTACCCGAAGCGCATGCCGGCGGCGACGGCGGGACGCGAGGCGATCCAGGCCGAAGCGATCGAGTGCTACAAGATCTTCATGGGCGGCCTGCTGGACCTGACCGACAACATCAAGGCCGGCGCCATCGTGCCGCCCGCCGACGTGGTCCGTCACGACAACGACGATCCCTATCTGGTGGTCGCGGCCGACAAGGGCACCGCCACTTTCTCGGACATCGCCAACGGCATCGCCGAGGCGCGCGGCTTCTGGCTGGGTGATGCCTTCGCCTCCGGTGGCTCGGCCGGTTACGACCACAAGGCGATGGCGATCACCGCGCGCGGGGCCTGGGAAGCGGTGAAGCGCCATTTCCGCGAAATGGGCCACGATACGCAGAGCGAGCCCTTCACCGTGGCCGGCGTCGGCGACATGTCTGGCGACGTCTTCGGCAACGGCATGCTGCTCTCGGAGAAAATCTGTCTGGTCGCCGCCTTCGACCACCGGCACATTTTCCTCGACCCCGACCCCGACACCGTCACCTCCTTCGCGGAACGCAAGCGCCTATTCGGCCTGCCCCGTTCCTCCTGGGACGACTATGACCGGAAGTTGCTCTCGCCCGGCGGCGGCATCTTCCCGCGCAGCCTGAAGTCGATCCCCCTGAGCCCCGAAGTGCGCGCCAGCCTGGATATCGCCGCCGAGAGCGTGACGCCGCAGGAATTGATGCAGGCGATCCTGAAGGCGCCGGTCGACCTCCTGTGGTTCGGCGGTATCGGCACCTATGTGAAGGCGGCGGGCGAGAGCCAGGCCGCCGCGGGCGACCGCGCCAACGACGCGATCCGGATCGACGGCCGCGAGATCAAGGCCAAGGTGGTCGGCGAAGGCGCCAACCTCGGCTGCACCCAGCGCGGACGGATCGAATTCGCCCTGGCCGGCGGGCGCATCAATACCGATGCGATCGACAATTCGGCCGGCGTCGACTGTTCGGACCACGAGGTCAACATCAAGATCCTGCTCAACGGTGCCATGGCCCAGGGTGACCTGACCCGGAAGCAGCGCGACCAGCTGCTGCGCGAGATGACGGACGACGTCGCCCATCTCGTGCTGCGCGACAATTACCTCCAGACCCAGGCGCTCTCGGTCACCGAGGCGCGCGGCACCAAGGCGCTGGAGAGCCAGCAGCGCCTGATGCGCATGCTGGAGGCCGACGGAAGGCTCGACCGCGTGGTCGAATTCCTGCCCAACGACGAAGAGATCGCCGCCCGCGTCCGCCAGGGCCAGGCCCTGACCCGGCCCGAACTCGCCGTCCTGCTCGCCTACGCCAAGATGAACTTGCAGGAAGCCCTGCTCGAAGGCGACGCGCCGGAAGATCCCTGGCTCTCGCGCGATCTGGCGCATTACTTCCCGGCGGCGCTGCGCGAACGCTACCCGGAAGAGATCCAGGGCCACCGGCTGCGCCGCGAGATCATCGCGACCCAGCTCGCCAATGCGATCGTCAACTGGATGGGACCGACCTTCGTCTCGCGGATCGAGGAATCGACCGGTTTCGATGTCGGCACCATCGCCCGCGCCTACGCCACGGCGACCGCGATCTTCGGCCTGGACGAGCATTGCCGGGCGATCGACGCGCTGGACGGCAAGGTCGCCGCCGCGGTGCAGGCCCGGATGCTGCTCACCGTGGGCGACACCACGCGGCGCGCCACCATGTGGCTCCTGCACAACGAGATGCAGCCGATGGCGATCGGCGCCACGGTCGAGCGCTACGGCCCCGGTGTCGCCACCCTGACCGGGGAACTGCCGGCCCTGCTGCCGCTGGGGCTCGCCACCCGCATCGCCGGGGCGCGCGATGCCCTCGCCGTCGCCGGGGTGACGCCGGAACTGGCCGCCGCCCGGGCGGCCCAGCCGGCGCTGGCGGGTGCGCTCGACATCGTCGCGGCGGCAGGACCGGGCGGCGACGTCGAAACCCTGGGCGGCGCCTATTTCCGCCTGGGCGACGAGATCGGCCTCGACACGCTGCGCGAGGCGGCCGCCGCCATCGATGCCGCCGACCATTGGGACCGCCTGGCCCTGACCGCCCTGGTCGACGATTTCTATGCCCAGCAGCGCCTGCTGGCCGCGGCGGCGACCGCGACCGAGGGCGGCCTCGAAGCCTGGCTCGCCGCCAATGCTGCCGGCCTCGCGCGGAGCCGGACCCTGGTCGGCGAACTCACCGCCGGCGGTGCCAGCCTGGCCAAGCTGACCTTCGCCGGGCGCCACCTGCGCGGCCTCTTCTCGGTATAGGAGCGATCTTGAGCAATCGGCTGG
>JAYSCC010000362.1:0-4006 GCA_041915065.1 Zavarzinia sp. | reverse complement strand
CGCATGTGCGGCTCCCGGTCCTTCAGCCGATTCGAGGCTTCGAGATCCTTCACCTCGATCTTGATGGTGAAGGCGATGTAATTGCGCAGCTTGCCGTTCCGCACCGCCGGCAGGATCACGTTCTTCAGCTCGAAATAGGTACGTTCCTCGACCTGGGGCAAGGTCGGCGGTGGTGCTGCGGCCGCCTCGTCCGTCGCCCCGCCGAACGGCAGGAAACCGCCCAGATAGAGACCACCCGCGCCGATCAACGCCAGCACGACGATTGCGAGCGCGATCCATATCCAGCGCCTCATGACCCGATCACTCCGCCCTGGGGGCTTGGGCCGCCGACATCGTGGCGCCAACCGCCCTGCCCGAGCGTCATGGGCAATCCTGCCGGATTGGTGACGCGCACTCCTTGACCTTGCTCAAAGCGTCCGATCGCCGTGACCCCCTGCCCGGCCAGTTTCGGCAAATCCTCGGGCGCCAGGGCGAAGACCAGCTCATAGTCGTCGCCCCCGGTCAGCACCGTCTCGATCAGGCCGGGATCGGCGGCCAGCGCAGCCTTCGCCGCCGCCGACAGGGGAACGCGCGCCGCCTCGACCACCGCGCCGACACCCGATTGCTCGCACAGATGGCCGAGATCGGCCACCAGCCCGTCCGAAATGTCGCAGCAGGCGTGGGCCAGGCCACGCAGGGTAGCGCCGAGGGCGAGGCGCGGCGTCGGCAGGCGATAGCGTCCCTCGAAGGCGGCGAGGTCGCCGACCGCCCTGCCCTTCAGGCGCCCCGCCACATAGAGCGCGGCATCGCCAATGCAGCCCGAAACACAGACCAAGTCGCCGGCCCGCGCCCCGGCGCGCCGGATCATGGTGCCGGAGGGCACTTCGCCGATCGCGGTCAGGCTGAACCAGGCGGGACCGGCGGTCGAAACCGTGTCGCCGCCGATCAGGGTCATGCCGAATGCCGCCACCTCGGCAGCGAGGCCGGCGGCGAAACCCTCGACCCAGGCCGGCCCGGCGCCGGGCGGAAAAGCCGCTGCCAGCAGGCAAGCCCGCGGCCGCGCGCCCTTGGCCGCGAGATCGGACAAGTTGACCCGCATCAGCTTGGCCGCGACCGCCCCGGCCGGATCATCGGCAAAGAAATGGACGCCCGCGACGATCGCGTCCTTGGTCAGCACGAAGTCGTACCCGGGCGCCGGGGCCAGGGCCGCGGCATCGTCGGTCAGGCCGAAGGCCCCGGGCTCGCCCCGGCTGAGCGGCGCGAAGAGACGGGCGATGGTCTCGAACTCGTCCATGCGCCCTAGTCCATGCGCCCGAAAGGTCTTACGCGAATTCGGCGGGGCGGAGGCGGCGCGCCAGCGTGTTCAGCACGCCATTGGCAAAGGCCGGCTCGGCCCCCGCGAAGAAGGCGTGGGCGACGTCGAGATATTCGTTGATCACGACCTTGGCGGGCACGTCGACCCGGGCCAGGAATTCATAGACCGCGATCCGGACCAGCGCGCGCAGGATCGAATCGAGCCGGTCGAGCGGCCAGTCGGCGGTCAGCGCAGGCGCGATCAGCGTGTCGATCTCGGCCCGCCGCTCGCTCGCACCGCGCACCAGGTCGGCGAAGAAGTCCTGGTCGGCGTCGTGCAGCTTCTCGCCCTCGTCGGTTTCGGCGCCCAGGCGATGGGCGACGAATTCCTTGATCACCCCGACCGCGGGACGGCTGGTGACCTCGATCTGATAGAGCGCCTGGACAGCGGCCAGGCGGGCCGCCGAACGGGCCTTCACGCCCGGCTTCGGCCGCCGGCCCTGCTGCAGGGGATTGTTCGGGTTGCTCACGACGCCACCCCGAAGCGGCGGCGGAGTGCGATCAGCGCGAGCGCCGCTTCCGCCGCACCGGCGCCCTTGTTCAGCTCGCCCCGGTCGGCCCGGGCCCAGGCCTGGTCTTCGTTCTCGACCGTCAGGATGCCGTTGCCGATGGCGAGGCCGTGGCCGACCCCGAGGTCCATCAGGCCGCGTGCGCTCTCGCCGCAGACATAGTCGAAATGGCTGGTCTCGCCGCGGATGACGCAGCCGAGGGCGACATAGCCGTCGATCCGCTTCACGCGGTTCGCCTTGGCCTGATTGCCTTCCTCGGCGATCCGGATCGCGGTCGGGATTTCCAGCGCGCCAGGCACGGAAATCCGCTGCCACGAACCGCCGGCCGCTTCGATCGCCTCGGCGGCGCCGCGCAGCAGCTCGTCCGCGATCGCATTGTAGAAGCGCGCCTCGACGATCAGGAGGTGCGGGCTGCCGGAGCCGCCGGAAATGGGCAGATTGGGATCGCCGGCGTCGGTCGCCTTGGGTCGCATGTCGTTCAGCCGATCGAGAGAGTGCGGTGCTCGACCACTTTCAGGTCGTAGCCTTCGAGCCCGATGATGGTGCGCCGCGTGTTGGAGATAAGGATCATGTCGTGGACGCCGAGATCCAGCAGAATCTGGGCGCCGATGCCGTAGTCGCGCAATTCGTGCTGGCCGAGGGTCGTCGAGACCGCAGTTTCGGCCGGCGCGTTCGAGCGCGCCGCGATTTCGGAGAGCGCGGTCGGCCGGGCATCGCGGATCAGGATGACGACGCCGCGCCCTTCCCGCCCGATCTCTTCCATCGCCGCGGCGAGCGGGCTGGTGCGGCCGCGCTTGTCGGCCAGCAGGTCCTCGAAGACGTTGACCGTATGGACGCGCACCAGGACCGGCGCCGGGCCGGAAATGTCGCCCTTCACCAGGGCGATATGCTCACTGCCGTCGATCTTGTTCTTGTAGACCAGGGTGCGGAAGCGGCCGCCGTGAGCGGAATCGATCTCGGTCTGGCCGACCTGGGTCACCAGATTGTCCCAGCGCCGGCGGTACGAGATGAGATCGGCGATGGTGCCGATCTTCAGGCCGTGGAACTGGGCGAATTTCACCAGGTCCGGCAGGCGGGCCATGGTGCCGTCGTCGTTCATGATCTCGCAGATCACGCCCGACGGGTTGAGCCCGGCAAGGCGCGAGACGTCGACCGCCGCTTCCGTATGGCCGGCGCGGACCAGGACGCCGCCGTCGCGCGCCACCAGCGGGAAGACATGGCCCGGCGTCGCCAGGTCCTGCGGTCCTTTGGTGGGGTCGATGGCGACCGCCACGGTACGCGCCCGGTCATGGGCGGAAATGCCGGTGCTGACCCCTTCCCTGGCCTCGATCGAGACCGTGAAGGCGGTCTGATGGCGCGAGAGATTGTCCCGGCTCATCAGCGTGAGGCCGAGCTGCTCGACCCGCTGGCGGGTGACCGACAGGCAGATCAAGCCGCGGCCGTAACGGGCCATGAAATTGATCGCATCCGGCGTCGCCATCTGGGCCGGGATCACCAGGTCGCCTTCGTTCTCCCGGTCCTCGTGGTCGACCAGGATGAACATGCGGCCGTTGCGGGCGTCCTCGATGATCGCTTCGATCGGGGCGAGGTATTCCCGCCATTCGTTGCTCATGCCCGCCACTCCTGGAGCCGGGCGACATAGCGCGCCAGCACGTCGATCTCGAAATTCAGCTGGGTGCCCGGCGTTACCAGGTCGCGGCTGAAGGTCGTCATTTCCTGGGTATGCGGGATCACATTGATCCAGAAGCGCTCGCCCGAGACGTCGTTCACGGTGAGCGAGACCCCGTCCAGCGCGACTGAACCCTTGGTCGCGACATAGCGGGCGAAGCCCTCCGGCGCCTGGATGCCGATCTTCAGCGAATCCCCTTCGGGCTCGACCGAGACGACGGTCGCGATGCCGTCGACATGGCCGGTGACGATATGGCCGCCCATCTCGTCGCCCACCTTCAGCGAGCGCTCCAGGTTGACCGGGCTGCCGGCGACCCAGGTGCCGAGCTTGGTCTTGCGCAGCGTCTCGCCCGAGGCGTCGACCTCGAACCAGCCGGCGTCCTTGTCGACCACCGTGAGGCAGACGCCCGAACAGGCGATCGACGCGCCGATCGCGACGGTGGAAAGATCGAAGCCGGTCTCGATCCGGAATCGCGTGTCGCCGCGATGCTCGACAC
>JAYSCC010000361.1:0-4007 GCA_041915065.1 Zavarzinia sp. | reverse complement strand
GGAGCCCGAGGCGGCCCAGGCTGGCGCTGCCCTGGACTTCCATGAAGGCCAGGATGGGCGCCGCGAAGACAGCCATCCACAGGCTCTCTATCGCGAGGCCGACGATCGGGTCGACCGGCGTCATCTTGCGCAGAAGACCATAGATGCCGAAGGTCGCGGCCAGGATCAGCGCGACCCAGGGCGGCACACCGAGATAGACCGTGAGCACGGTAACCCCGAGCGTGGCGAGACCAACCGCCCAGCGCCGGATGCGCGACAGGCTCTCACGCAGCACGACGACGCCGAGCAGCACGTTGACCAGGGGATTGATGTAATAACCGAGGCTCGCCTCGAGGGCGAAGCCCGACTGCATCGCCCAGATGAAGAGATACCAGTTGGCCGCCAGCAGCGCCGCCGTGAGGCCGAGGGCGAGCAAGGCCCGGGACGCCCTGAAGGCCTCGCGCAGCGCAGCGCCGCGGCCATTGGCGAAGACCAGGCCAAACAGGAACAGCGTCGACCAAACGGCCCGGTGCAGCATCACCTCGAAGGGTGGAACCCCGGTCAGCGCCTTCCAATAGAGCGCCAGCATGGCCCAGGCGGTATAGGCGGCCACGGCATAGGCGGCGCCGGCCAGCGCCGTGGCACGGGCATCGCTGCCGGATCGGATCATGGAAATCTCGGGCATGGTGCCGCCGTCGGTTACGGTCGAAGGACCGCGGGGCTCAGTTCAGGCCGCCGGTGATGTCGGGCCGGCCGGCCAGGATCATGTCGACGGCGGCGCCGATCGCTTCCCAGGCGGCGCTACCGCGGTCATCACCCACCGCGGCCATTTCGGCTGCGCGCATCAAGGCGACCGATGGCGCCTCGCGGCCATAATGATCGACCAGTTGGCGCGCCGTGCTCAGCACTTCCCGCGCCTCGTCCTGGAGGTTCCCGGGCGGCAGCGCAGGGCGCGGCTCAGGCGCCACATGGGGCGGCCGTCGCCGGGCACGGCGCGGTCGTGCCGGGTTGAAGGGACGCTTCATGGCTTCTTCTCGGCCACCGGCTTGAAGGCGCCGATCATGCCGTCGCCGCGCGCCACGTCATCGGCGCTCAGGGCGGCCTTCACCTTGTCGCGGTTGCGCTGGGCATAGGGCGGGCCCTGCTCGACCGCGAGGGCATAATAGACATAGGCCTGCACCAGGTCCTTGCCGACGCCGACGCCTTCCTCATACATGACGCCGAGGTTGTACATGGCGGTCTGATCGCCCTGACGCGCCGCGCGCAGATACCAGCGCGCAGCCTCGGCCGGGTCCATCGCGACGCCCATGCCGTTGTCGTACATGGCGCCAACATCGAATTGCGAGGCGGAGTCGCCCGCTTCGGCGAGCGGCTTCAGAATCGCTATGGCGGCGGCGAAATCGCCCTTCTGGATCGCTTCCATGCCGGCGTTCCGATCCTGGGCGCGGTCCTGGGCGCGCGCCATCGTCCCGCCGGACATGGCCACGGCGAGCCCCAACAGGAACGCGGCGGACCATTTCGACAGGAAAGGCATGTCATTCTCCCGGAAGCGGGCACAACATCGATAGGTTTTGCCGCAAAGGCAAGCCCGACTCGGTGCAGACCAGCCCTGTCCCCGGGCTGCGACGGCTTCCATGCTTCTCCTTTACGCCCCGGATGCTGTATCAGGAGAAACCACGGACGGCCGGGGAGCGAGAGAATGGACCGGGAAAAACGCGAACTGCTGATCGAGGCGCTGAACGGTCTCGCCGCCGAAGACGAGGCCGCAGTGCTCGCCAATGCACGGAATGCCGTATCGCTGCTGGCCGAATCCGGGCTCGACTGGGCCGACGTCATCATCCAAGTGGCACGTCCCGACGGCGCCTTCTCCGCCGATTTCGACCACGGTGCGATCGACATCGACAGTGACGACGACGAATCGGCAGTTCCGCTCAGGCTCGGTGACGCCGATGTCGGGCGTGTCCTGCACACCCTCCGGGCCAGGGACGATCTTTCGCCCGAGACCCGGGCGGAATTGGACGATTTCGCCGGAGAATTGGCCGCCGGTCGTCTCGATTCGGACGACCGGGCCTATGTCCTGGCCCTGGCCGGCCGCCTCGGGATCGGCCGCGCCTGAAGTTTGGCGACACCGAGGCTCAGGGCCGCGGCGTCAGCAGAATCGGGCCGCCCGCGGCCGGCGGCAGGGCTGCGGGGTCCGCCGGCGCGGGCGCCGAAGCCGATGCCCGGGCGACCGGAGACACCGTGACGCAGTCCGGCGCCCCCAGAGTCGACCGGCAATAGGTCTGCGCCGTCATCGTTTCATAGGCTGCCTGATCCCCGCCCGGCCAAGTCGACGGTTCACCGTGACGCACGGCCGGATCCGGAAAAAGAGTTGATTGGCAAGCACCCAACAGGCCCATCAACGACAAGATGGCGATACGCAGCGCCGTCTTTCTTTCCGCCATTGCTGCATTTCTCCGCAAAAAATGGATGAATCAGCCCGACTCTGGAACGGTTACATTACGTGACATCAGGGTCTAGGAATTGTTGACCGCCTCACGCCGCTGTGTCCGCCCCGCAACACTTTCAACCGAGTTGCCACGCCCCGCTTCGGCGACCAATTCGCCTGTTGTTCGCCCAGGGGGTGCGGCATACATTGCCCCTGCGAACAAGCCAGCCTTGTTTCCGCCGTAATGCGCCAATGTGGGCGGAAGCGCTGGAAATTGGAGTGATTAGCCGGTGCCGCACCAATTGCGACTGAGTATGGTGGGCATTGGTTTAAAATAGATGGAAATGGAACGGAGACGGTCATGAGACTTGCCCTGGGTCTGGTTAGCGCTGCCGCTCTTCTCGTCGCTGGCGCGGCTGCACAGGCCGACATGGTGTCCGGCCCCTATGTCACCGGCTTCGGCGGCTATACGATCAATCCGGACACGGACGTCACGACGAATTCCGGGAACGGTGAGATTTCGTTCAAGGACGGCTGGCTGGCGGGTGCTGCTGTCGGTTACGACTTCGGGCGCGCCCGGGTCGAATTCGAAGGTGCCTATCACAAGAACGACCTCGACACGGTGTCGGGCGCCAACGGGTCGCAGTCGCTGGACGGCAAGATCACCAACATCTCGATGATGGTGAACGCCCTCTACGACTTCGAGAATTCGTCGATCATCACCCCTTACGTCGGCTTCGGCATGGGTGCCGCGCACCTCGAGGTTGACAGCGGCGACAGCCCGTCCGACACCGCCTTCGCCTTCCAGGGCTTGGCCGGTGCCAAGATCGCCGTGACCGAGAACCTTTCGGCGGTGGTCGACTATCGCTACTTCCGCAGCCTGAAGGCCGACTTCGACGGTGCGAAGTTCGACTATCAGCAGCACATCATCACGGCCGGCCTGAGCTACAACTTCGG
Source organism: Zavarzinia sp. (assembly GCA_041915065.1). Lineage (GTDB taxonomy): Bacteria > Pseudomonadota > Alphaproteobacteria > Zavarziniales > Zavarziniaceae > Zavarzinia. The sequence continues at coordinate 643 of JAYSCC010000361.1, read as the reverse complement.
CACCCCGGCTGCCCCGATGGCTGAACCCGCCCCGGCTCCGGCTCCGGCTCCGGCTCCCGAAGCGGCCCGCTCCTACATGGTGTTCTTCGACTGGAACTCGGTCGAGATCACCGCGGACGCGCAGCAGATCATCCGCGATGCCGCCTCCGCCGCGCAGACGCTCGGCGTCACCCGCATCGAACTGACCGGTCACGCCGACCGTTCGGGTTCGGCCCGCTACAACCAGAAGCTCTCGCTGCGCCGCGCCGAAGCGGTGAAGGCAGTGCTCGTGTCGCTCGGTGTCGCACCCGACTCGATCACCACCGTCGGCAAGGGCGAGACCGCGCCGCTGGTGCCGACGCCGGACGGTGTCCGCGAAGCCCAGAACCGGCGCGTGGAAATCGTTCTGCCCTGATCCCCGTCGGCGACCGGTGGGCCAATCGCCGGTCGCCGATGTGGAACCGAAGGCCTGCCGGAATTCCGACGGCGGGCCTTCGGTCCAAAGCAAACAAGTCGAAACGGAGAATAAGATGCGCAGTACCCTCGGTCTCGTCAGCGCAGCGGCGATCATGGTCGCCGGCGCTGCCGCTCATGCCGACCGCGTCGGCCCCTACATCAGCGCCTTCGGCGGCTATGTCATTCAGCCGGAACTCGATACGTCGAC
>JAYSCC010000360.1:0-4007 GCA_041915065.1 Zavarzinia sp. | reverse complement strand
GGCTCCGGCTGGAGCGAGGCAACGGCCAAGCGCTATTTCGAGCGCCTGCCGGAACGGGCGATCGGCCGCATCGTCGTCACCAAGACGGCCCTGGTGGTCGAGAATGCCGCCTACGACCCGCTGTTCTCCGACCTCGACTTTTCGACCTGGGGGCCCAAGGGCCAGTCCTATTCCTTCATCGGCGTGCCGATCAAGGAACGGGATAAGGTGATCGGCACGCTCACCATCGACCGGAACTGGAGCGAACAGCCCCATTTCCGCTATGACGAGGATGTTCGCTTCCTGACCATGGTGGCGACCCTGGTCGGCCAGTCGGTCCGCCTGCAACGCCTGATCGCCCAGGACCGCCAGCGCCTGATCGCCGAACAGCATCGCCTGGCCAAGGTGCTGGAAGAAAACGTCCGCCCGCTCCGCCCGGTCGGCCCCGTGCCGGTCAAGGGCATCGTGGGCGACAGCCCGGCCATCCGCTCCGTCCTCGACAAGGTACGGATCGTCGCGCGCTCCCATTCGACCGTGTTGCTGAGGGGCGAATCCGGCACCGGCAAGGAACTCTTCGCCCAGGCGCTGCACGACCTGTCGCCCCGCAAGGACGCGCCCTTCATCAAGCTGAACTGCGCCGCCCTGCCGGAAAGCGTGCTCGAATCCGAACTCTTCGGCCATGAGAAGGGCGCCTTCACCGGCGCTGTGGCGACCCGCAAGGGCCGCTTCGAACTGGCCGACGGCGGCACCCTCTTCCTCGACGAGATCGGCGAGATTTCGGCCGTGTTCCAAAGCAAGCTGCTCCGCGTGCTCCAGGAAGGCGAGTTCGAACGGGTGGGCGGTTCCAAGACCCTGAAGGTCGACGTCCGCCTGATCGCCGCCACCAACCGCAATCTCGAAGAAGCGGTGGCCAAGGGCGAATTCCGGGCCGACCTCTATTACCGGATCAGCGTGGTGCCCCTGTTCCTGCCGCCGCTGCGCGACCGCCCTGGCGATATTCCGAAGCTGGCCCGGGAATTCCTGCGCCGCTTCAACGAAGAGAACGGCACCGAACTGGCGATCGAGGACGAGGCCCTGGCCGTCCTGTCGAGCTGCTATTTCCCCGGCAACGTGCGCGAACTCGAGAACTGCATCCGCCGCACCGCGACGCTGGCCCAGGGCCTGTCCATCTCGCCCGGGGATTTCGCCTGCCGCAACGACGGCTGCCTCTCCGCCTTGCTGTGGAAAGGCCCGATTCACCAGCAGAGTGCGGCACCGGCCGGCTTCCAGCCACTGCCGATCGCCCCGCCCGGCCTGACCAAGGCGGCCCGTCAGCGCGAAGCGGCCCCGGCCCCCTCGCCCTGCGAGACCGACGCGGGCGAGTGGCCCGCCGCCTGCCCCGCCCCAGGCAATTGCCCGGCCAACCCGACCGACGGCAAGAGCGAGAAGGAACGCCTGGTCGAAGCCATGGAAACGGCCGGCTGGGTCCAGGCCAAGGCGGCCCGCATCCTGGGCCTGACGCCGCGCCAGATGGGCTATGCCCTGCGGAAGCACGACATTCCGATCAAGCGCTTCTAAAAGACCGTCTGAAAACCCCGGGCGGGTCGATCCAGCGGATCTTTCCGCGCCCCGCTACGTCACGGATATCGGCGGCGACGCTTCCTTGCGGGACACGAAAATCTCTCGCTGGCTCTCGGCCGCCGGACTTCCAAACAGTCTCTAGGCTTTCGTACATATCGTGTCGGAGGACCGACAAGAATGACGCCCGCGTGTCGGAGGACCGACAAGCGGGCGTCGCGCCTTCGGTGATCGATCAATCAAATCAAGGCTTTGCCGTTCTGGCACGGCGCTTGCTCTCCCAATCGTGGGGATCTCACGTGACGGAGAATGAGCGTGGCGCAACTCATATCGCTCGGCAGCCTGACGGCTCCCACCACCGCTGAAACCATGCGCGAGGCGCTGAAAGACGGCGGCTGCTCCTCGTCGAGCTGCGGCTCGTCCGACACGGCGAACGATCTGCCGCCGGAACTGTGGGAACGGATCAAGGACCACCCCTGCTATTCCGAAGAGGCGCACCATTATTTCGCCCGCATGCATGTCGCCGTGGCGCCCGCCTGCAACATCCAATGCAACTACTGCAACCGGAAATACGACTGCGCGAACGAGAGCCGGCCGGGCGTCGTCTCCGAGAAGCTGACGCCCGACCAGGCGCTGCGCAAGGTGATCTCGGTCGCCAACGAGGTGCCGCAATTCTCCGTCCTCGGCATCGCCGGCCCCGGTGACGCCTGCTACGACTGGCGCAAGACCAAGGCGACCTTCGAACTAGTCGCGGGCGAGATCCCAGACGTGAAGCTGTGCATTTCGTCGAACGGGCTGGCCCTGCCCGATCACGTCGACGAGATCGCGGCCATGAACATCGATCACGTCACGCTGACCATCAACATGGTCGACCCCGAAGTCGGTACCAAGATCTACCCCTGGATCTTCTACCAGAACAAGCGCTGGACCGGCATCGACGCCGCCCGGATCCTGCACGAGCGCCAGATGGAGAGCCTGGATCTGCTGGCCGCGCGCAAGATCCTGGTCAAGGTCAATTCCGTGATGATCCCCGGGATCAACGACGAGCACCTGCTCGAAGTGAACCGCGTGGTGAAGGAGAAGGGCGCCTTCCTGCACAACATCATGCCCCTGATCTCCGATCCGGCGCATGGCACCCACTTCGGCTTGACCGGCCAGCGCGGCCCGACCGCGATGGAATTGAAGGCGTTGCAGGACAAGCTCTCCGACGGCACCAAGCTGATGCGCCATTGCCGCCAGTGCCGGGCCGATGCGGTCGGCCTGCTGGGCGAGGACCGCGGCCAGGAATTCACCATGGACCAGGTCGGCGAAGACGTCGTCTACGATCCGAGCAAGCGCGAGGCCTACCGCGAGATCGTCGCGGTCGAGCGGGGCGAGCATGTCGCCAAGCGGAAGGAAGCCGACGCCGAACTGAAGGCCATGGGTGAGACCGGCTCGGTCCTGGTCGCCATCGCCACCAAGGGCGGCGGACGCATCAACCAGCACTTCGGCCACGCCAAGGAATTCCAGGTCTACGAAGCCTCGGCCAAAGGCATCGAATTCATCGGCCACCGCAAGGTCGAGCAATATTGCCAGGGCGGCTGGGGCGAGGATGCCACGCTCGACGGCGTGATCGAGGCCCTGGTCGGGATCGACGTCGTGCTCTGCGCCAAGATCGGCGACTGCCCGAAGGACAGCCTGACCGCCGCCGGCATCGCCGCGACCGACGACCACGCCTACGACTGGATCGAAGCCGGCATCGCCGCCTGGTATGCGGCGCGTTACGGCGTCGAGCCCGCCCAACTTTCCGCGTAACCCCAAGAGCAACGGAGTTCCATCATGGCCTACAAGATCATCTCCTCGCAGTGCACCGGCTGCAGCGCCTGCGAATTCGAATGCCCGAATGCCGCCATCTCGATGAAGGGCGACATCTTCGTGATCAACCCGAGCAAGTGCACCGAATGCGAGGGCCAATTCGACAGCCCGCAGTGCGCCGCCGTCTGCCCGGTGCCGAAGACCTGCGTCCCGGCCTGATCCGGGCATTGCCGGTCGACGGCGATGGACCTGCCAAGCGAGGACCTCGATTGGCTGGGACGGCCCGTCACCTGCCGGTCCTGCCCGCACGAGGCGATGCACCGCGACGGCCGCTGCCGCAAGGGTAGTGCCTGCGTGCGCGACCGGCGGGCCCGGCGGGTTGAGCGCTTCTTCGTCGAGCACCCGGATTTGGCGGACCAATACCTGGACCATCCCTATTTCGAGGTCCGGGCGATCGCCGCCAAATACGCCAGCCTGTTCCGCCTGCCGGTCCTGCTGACGGATCCGGAGCCGGAGGTCAGGGCGATGGCGGCCCTGCGCCTGCCCGCGACGCGGGTGAAGGAGCTGGCAACCGACGGCGACCGGCGGGTACGCATCGCCGTGGCCAGCCGGCTCACCGGCAAGGCGCTGATCGCATTGCTGGACGACGAGGATTACTACGTCCGGCTGATCGCGGT
>JAYSCC010000359.1:0-4009 GCA_041915065.1 Zavarzinia sp. | reverse complement strand
CGACGACTCGCTCGACGCCTTCGGCATCCACGGCGTGGGCGGCATCGTGGGCGCCATCGGCACCGCCATCGTCTATGCCCCGTCGCTCGGCGGCCCGGGCGGCGAAGACTTCGCCATCGGCTCGCAGCTGGGTGTCCAGGTCGCCGCTGTCGCCGCCACGATCGTCCTCTCGGTCGTCGGCACCACGATCGCGATGTTCATCGCCAAGGCAATCACCGGCCTGCGCGTCAGCCCCGAGGTCGAAGCCGACGGCCTCGACATCGGCGAGCACGGCGAGCGCGCCTACAACTAAGAATCTCCAGTTTGGCGGCGGCGGGTACTTCCTCCTCTCCTTCCACCCGTCGTCGCCAACCGATGTTCCTCCTGCGAACACAACCTATAAAGGGCCGGAGCCAGCCGCTCCGGCCCCTTTTTTATTGTCGTTGGTTGTGGGATGCTGCCACGGGTTCAGATGGGGGAACGCGCATGAAATACATCACGGCCATCATCAAACCGTTCAAGTTTACCGAAGTGCGCGACGCCTTGAGCGCCGCGGGCATCTCCGGGATGACGGTGTCGGAAGTCAGTGGCTTCGGTCGCCAGAAGGGCCAGACCGAAATCTATCGCGGCGCCGAGTACGCATCGAGCATGCTGCCCAAGATCCGCATGGAGATCGCCGTGCCCGACGCGCTGGCGGATCGCGTGGTCGAGATCATCCGGACGCAGGCCAACAACGACGAGATCGGCGATGGCAAGATCTTCGTCCTGCCGCTCGCGCAGGCCGTGCGAATCCGCACCGGCGAGCAGGGCGACGACGCGCTTTAGAGGGGCGTCGTCCCGGACTTGCTCCGGGACCGGTGGCTGTCTTTAGGAGAGGGCTCTCGACGGGGGCCGCGGCACGCTCGACTGCGACCCTTCGACAAGCTCAGGGTGAGCGGAGTTGGCGCAGGAACCTCTCAAACCCGCTCAGGCTGAGTTTGTCGAAGCCTCCTCGAAACGGCCTCACCGCCCCGCGGAAAGCATCTCGATCAACTGCCGCACCGGCGTCACGTCATAACCCGCGCCCGCCGCCTTGGATGCGATCACCGCCGGATTGTCACCCGCCTTGGCCCGCGCCAGCGCCCACAGCAGCGTCGAGCGCGTGCCCGAGCGGCAATAGGCCAGCACCGGCCCATCCACATCGAGCGCCTGCTCCATCGCGTCGACCTGCGCCTGGCTGAACCCGGCATGAGTCACGGGAATCGCCACGTAGTCGATGCCCGCCGCGCGCGCGGCGGCCTCGATCTCTGCGCCCGGGGTCTGGTCGTCGCTCTCGCCCTCGGGGCGGTTGTTGACGATTCGAACGATTCCAAGGGCCTGTGCCTCCGCAATGGTGGCAACATCGATCTGCGGGCTGGCGAAAACGGACTCGGTGATCTGGCGGAACATTCTCGCATTCTCCCGTAATCGAGCGACCCGAAGATGAACGGAGGGCCGTGTAAACGGGCATCAAGCCGCTTCCCGTCGATGGTGCAAGCCCATTCGTCGCGGAAAATGCCGCAATTCGTCGAGAACGGCTGCAAACACCTCGCATTTCCGTTCGCCATCGCGTTTTGAGTCGTGTAAGACTAACGGTTGCAGGAGAAGGTCGGGCCTGTGCCCGGTCGCTTGCCTGACGTCTGGTGCGGTTCGTCCACGTGCCTGGCGACTAATTCTGGGGCGCAGCGAAGGTACGCTAGTAGACATGGGTTTTGACAGAGGTCGTCGCGGAAGGGGCCGCGACAATAAGCGGTCTGGTGAGGACGAGTTCGATCCGTTCTTTGCCGGGCAGGATCGCTTCGGTGGCGGCGGTGACCGTTTCGGCGGCGGCGGCTTCGGCGGTGGTGACCGCTTCGGCGGCGGCGGTGGCGGCTTCGGCGGCGGCGGTGGTGGCTTCCGCAGCGGCGGTGGCGGCTTCGGCGGCGGCGGCGGCGGCGGTGGTTTCCGCGGCGGTGGCGGCGGTGGCGGTATGCCCGCACAGGTCGTCGGCCAGGGCCGTGGCGTCGTAAAGTTCTTCAACGCAGCAAAGGGCTTCGGCTTCATCCAGCGCGATGAAGGCGGCGACGACGTGTTCGTGCACATCAGCTCGGTCGAGCGCGCCGGCCTCGAAGGCCTGGCTGAAGGCCAGCAGCTCGAATTCCAGCTCGTCGATCGCGGCGGCAAGATCTCGGCCACCGACCTGTCGGTCGTTGGCGACGTGATCCCCGTCGCCAAGCGCGAGCCGGCGCCGCAGCGCCAGCTCACCGGCGAGAAGGCAACCGGCACGGTCAAGTTCTTCAACTCCATGAAGGGCTTCGGCTTCATCACCCGTGATGACGGCCAGCCGGACGCATTCGTGCACATCAGTGCCGTTGAGCGCTCGGGCATGTCCGGCCTCAACGAAGGCGATCAGGTTGAGTTCGACATCGAGGTCGATCGACGAGGCAAGTACTCGGCGGTCAACCTGACGCCGCGCCAGGGTTGATCCTGCCTGCATTGCTCCCGGGCGTTTGACCGGGAGACTGCAAACATCTAAATGCGCGCAAATGGCGGTCCGGCAGGGCCGCCATTTGTCGTTTGCGATCTCACGATCCGAGTTTCTTCAAGGTCAATTTCTTCAAGACCAGTCTCAAGGAATGCCGACATGTCCATTACCCCGCTGATGCCCGTATATCCCCGGTGCGGCGTGCGTCCCGTTCGCGGTGAGCATTGCCATCTCATCAGCGAGGACGGTCGCCGATTCCTGGACTTCGCCAGCGGCATCGCGGTGAACGCCCTCGGCCACTCGCACCCCGGACTCGTCGGCGCGATCCAGAAGCAGGCCGAGACGCTGATGCACGTCTCCAACCTCTACGGCAGCCCGCAGGGCGAAGCCGTGGCGAAGCGCCTGGTCGACCTGACCTTCGCCGACACGGTGTTCTTCACCAACTCGGGCGCCGAGGCGGTGGAATGCGCGATCAAGACCGCGCGCGCCTATCACCAGTCGGCCGGCAACGACCACAAGTTCGAGCTGATCACCTTCAACAACGCCTTCCACGGCCGCACGATGGCGACCATCAGCGCGTCGAGCCAGGAGAAGATGCACAAGGGCTTCCTGCCCCTGCTGCCCGGCTTCAAGTACGTGGAGTTCAACGATCTGGAAGCCGCGAAGGCCGCCATCGGTCCGAACACCGCGGGCTTCCTGGTCGAGCCGATCCAGGGCGAGGGCGGCATCCGTATCGCCACCGACGAATTCATGCAGGGCCTGCGCGCGCTGTGCGACGAACATGACCTGATGCTCGTCCTCGACGAAGTGCAGAGCGGCGTCGGCCGCGCCGGCACCTTCTACGCCTACGAGCAGTACGGCATCGAGCCCGACATCCTCTCCACCGCCAAGGCCATCGGCGGCGGTTTCCCGGTCGGCGCCTGCCTCGCCACCGAGAAGGCCGCGCGCGGCATGACCTTCGGCACCCACGGCTCGACCTATGGCGGCAACCCCTTCGCGATGGCCGCGATCGACGCCGTGCTCGACGTGATCCCCGACGAGGCTTTCCTCGCCGACGTGCGCGCCAAGGGCGAGCGCCTCAAGGCCCGCCTCGAACAGTTCATCGGCAACTACCCCGACCTGTTCGAACTGGTGCGCGGGCGCGGCCTGTTCATCGGCCTTAAGATGAAGGTCGAGCCGCGCGCGTTCGTGGCGCACATGCGCGACAACCACGGGCTGCTCACCGTCTCGGCGGGCGACAACGTGGTGCGCATCCTGCCGCCGCTCGTCATCGACGACAGCCATATCGACGAGTTCATGGAAAAGCTCTCCGCCGCCGCGGGGACGTACCAGCCCGAGGAAGTCGCCGGATGATCCGGGACTTCCTGAACCTGTCGGACGCGGGCGGCGATACCATCGCCGCCATGGTCAACGACGCGATCGACCGGAAAGCGGCGCGCAAGGCTTGGCCGAAGGGCCGCGCCGATGCGGATGCGCCGCTCGCCGGGCACACGCTGGCCATGATCTTCGAGAAGAACTCGACCCGCACCCGCGTCTCGTTCGACATGG
>JAYSCC010000358.1:0-4013 GCA_041915065.1 Zavarzinia sp. | reverse complement strand
ACCGCCCTCAACCCGGTCGTGCCCATCGGCCAGCTCCTGGTCGCCGTGCAGCACCACGACAAGGCCGCCACCAAGGTCGAAAAGCGCCAGCGGGCGATCGAGATGATGACGCGGGTCGGCATTTCCGACGCGCCCCGGCGCATGAAGCAATTTGCCTTCGAGTTGTCGGGCGGCATGCGCCAGCGCGTCGCCATCGCCGCCGCCCTGCTGACCAAGCCCCATCTGCTGATCGCCGACGAGCCGACCACCGCCCTCGATGCGACCACCGAAGCCCAGATCATCGACCTGCTGCGCCGTAACCGCTCGGCGGTCGACGGCGCCATCGTCTTCGTCACCCATCACCTGAGCCTGGTCGCCCATCTCTGCGACCGGGTCGCCGTCATGTATGCCGGCCAGATCGTCGAGACGGGTGCGGTCCAGGCCGTCTTCGCGGCTCCCCGGCATCCCTACACCAAGGCGCTGCTCGCCTGCGAACCCGCCATGATCCGCGAAACCACCCGCCACCTGCCGACCATCGGCGGCGCGCCCCCGGATCTCACCCGGCTGCCGCCTGGTTGCGCCTTCGCGCCGCGCTGTTCGCTCGCCGACGAGACCTGTCGCGCCGTGGCACCGCCGCTCGTCCCGACCGAGACCGGTCTCGCCCGTTGCCACCGGGTGACGCCATGACCGTGCTCGACATCGAAGACCTGGTCATTCACTACCGGGTGGGTGGGCGGCTGGCCTCCTTGCTGACCGGGCGGCCCTGGCGGATCGAGGCCGTGGCCGGCGTCTCGCTCGAGGTTCCCTACGGCAAGACCTATGCCCTGGTGGGCGAGAGCGGCAGCGGCAAGACCACCCTCGGCCGGGCCGCCGTCGGCCTCGTGCCCGTCACTTCGGGTGTGATCCGGATCGACGGCGCCGACGCCCAGGGCTATGGCGACGGTCCGTGGCGCCTCATCCGCCGCGAGGTCTCGCTGATGTTCCAGGACCCGATCGCCTCGCTCGACCCTCGCATGAAGGTCGCCGAGCTGATCACGGAACCGCTGGCGATCCACCGGCCCGACGTGCGGGACCGCCACGCGAGGGCGGTCGCCCTGCTCGACCGGGTGGGACTCCACCGCGGCCTGCTCGACCGCTATCCGCACGAATTGAGCGGCGGCCAGGCACGCCGCGTTTCTCTCGCGCGGGCGCTCGCCCTGGCGCCGAAGCTGATCATCTGTGACGAGCCGACCGCCGGCCTCGACGTCTCGGTCCAGGGCGAAATCCTGAACCTCCTGACCGAGATCCAGGAGACGTCGAACACTGCCTACCTGATCATCACCCACAACCTCGCCATCGCCCGTCACGTGACCGATTTCATCGGCATCATGTATCTCGGCCGGATCGTCGAACAGGGCAGCACGGCACAGATCTTCGAGGCCCCGGCCCATCCCTATACCCGTGCCCTGCTCTCCGCCCAGGCGGAAGCGATCGGTGCCGAGGCGACGCCGCTGCCCGGCGAGGTGCCGAGCCTGTGGGAACGGCCCGAGGGATGCGAATTCCACCCCCGCTGCCCGATGGCGCGGGACGCCTGCCGCAGCCTCGCCCCGGTCAGCCGGGAGATCGCGCCGGGCCATTCCGTCGCCTGCCATTTCCCCGTCGTCCCCGGCGATCAGGCCGGGGTGCCCCCCGTCCCCGTTCCCACCAGTGTCAGCCAAGACCGCCGTACAGGTGATCGTGTCGCGTAACCGAGGAGGCCCAACGTGTCCGACTTCAAGTTGAATCGACGTCAAATTCTCGCCGGGGCTTCCGTCCTCGGCGCCGGCGTGGTCGCCGCCATGGCATCGGGCCGTCTCGCCTTCGCGGCCGAGGGCAAGGTCCTGAAGGTCCAGAACGACAAGGACATCGCGATCCTCGATCCGGCCAATCGATCGGGCTGGTGGGAAGAGAACGTGATGTTCGCGATCTTCAGCAGCCTGTGCCAATACCGCGCCGGCGACGAATGGAAGTGGAAGCTCGACATCGCCGAGACCCTGGACGACAGCGATCCGACCAAGATCCGCTTCAAGCTGAAGCCCGCAATCAAATGGACCGGCGGCTACGGTACCGTCAGCGCCGCCGACGTGAAATTCTCCTTCGAGCGGATCGCGGACCCCAAAGGCAAGTCCGGTTACAAGGACGATTGGGATGCCCTCGATCACGTCGAAGTGATCGACGAGCTTTCGGGCGTCATCCACCTGAAGCAGGCCTTCCCGCCGCTGTTCAAGAGCACCCTGCCCCACGCCTCCGGCATGATCATGTGCAAGGCGGCGGTCGAAAAGGCGGGCGGCGCCTTCACCACCGAGCCGCCGGCGACGTCTGGCCCCTACAAGATCGGTAGCTGGGTGCCGAACCAGAAGCTGATCCTCGTCCGCAACGAGTTGTGGACCGGCGAGATGCCCTATTTCGACGAGATACAGCTCACCCCGATCACCGACCTGAAGACCGCCGAAATCGGCTATCAGTCGGGCGACCTCGACATCACCAAGGTCTCGCTCTCCTCGGTGCCTCAGCTCAAGCAGAGCGCGGGCAGCGACACGGTGATCGAAGTCCTGCCCTCGCTCCATTACATGTGGATGGGCCTGAACGTCGAGAACCCCAAGTTCGCCGACATCCGCGTCCGCCGCGCGATTCAGCAGGCGATCAACGTCGACCAGGTGATCCAGGCCGCCTATTTCGGTGAAGGCAGCGTCGCCCACGGCATCGTGCCGCCGCCCCTGCCCGGCTATCGCAGCAAGAATCTCTATGCCTATGATCCAGCCGCCTCGAAGAAACTGCTGACCGAAGCCGGCGCGAAGGATTTCTCGTTCCGCATCGACCTGCCCGGCGATACCGACCGCATCACCATGGCCCAGGTGATCCAGGCCCAGCTCAAGGAGGTCGGCATCACGGTCGAGATCAACGTGATGGACCGCGGCGCTTACGAAGACCAGTTCATGCAGTCCAAGGGTGATGCCTACAAGAAGACCGAAGCCTATATCGTCGAATTCTCGACGGCGCCGGACGCCTCCTGGGTCACCATGTGGTTCACCTGCTCCCAGGTCGGCATCTGGAACTGGCAGCGCCTGTGCGATCCCGCCTTTGACGAACTGAACAAGAAGGCGACCTACGAAACCAACGAGGCAGTCCGGGTGAAGGATTTCGAGAAGCTGCAAGACATGCTGGAGGAGAGCGGCTCCTGCATCTTCCTCACCCATGGCGCCAACTGCATCATGTCGCGTTCCAATCTGAAGAACATCCATTCGGCCAATGGCCACTGGCTGATGTTCAAGGACGCCGTGCGCGTCTGACGCCCACCGGGCGGGGGCGCGGCAGCCGTGTCCCCGCCGCGCCTCGCCGAGAAACCGATCTTGTCTCACGTCACCCTGCTCACGACCGGCGGCACCATCGCCTCCCTGCCCACCGCCTCGGCGGGGGTGGTCGCCGCCGGCCTCGACGGTGCGCGCCTGCTCGCCGGCACGGCGACCGGCGTCCCGATCCGCCACGACGCCTTCTGTTCGATCGGCAGTTACCAGATGGATCTCGCGCTCGCCTGGGGCCTGGCGCAGCGGATCAACGCCCATCTGGCCGAGCCCGACTGTCTCGGCGCCGTGGTCGCCCATGGCACCGACACGATGGAAGAATCGGCCTTCTTGGCCGACCTGTTGCTCGCCCACGACAAGCCCGTGATCTTCACCGGCGCCCAGCACAACGCGAGCGAAGCGGGTGGAGACGGGCCCCGCAACCTCGCCGACGCGGTCACCCTGGCCGCGGCGCCGGGGGCCCGCGGCCTCGGCGCCGTGATCCTGTTCGACCAGGACGTCCACGCCGCCCGCGACGTCTACAAGGGCCACACCAGCCGGCTCGACAGTTTCACCTCGGGCGATCACGGCAAACTCGGCACGGTCGACGGGCAAAAGGTGACGATCGGCCGGCGGCCGCTCCGCCGCCTGCACCTCGACGCACCACCTCCGCTCGACATTCCCCTGTTGCGCATGACCATGGGCACGAACGGCGACCTGATCCGCGCGTTGGCG
>JAYSCC010000357.1:1343-4017 GCA_041915065.1 Zavarzinia sp. | reverse complement strand
GGGCCGAGAGCACCACGGCGACCAGGAAGCCTGCATAGACGACACGACGCGCCGCCTGCGGCCCGACCTGGCGGTTGGTCAGGTCGGTGACGAAGAAGGAGAGCGGGTAGCTGAAGGCCCCCCAGGTCAGCCAGTCCGCCAGGCCGAAAGGCTCGAACGGATATTGGACCAGGATGTTGGAGGCGACCACGACCGAAGTCATGGCGGCGATGGCGCCGAGGAAGAACCCCCGATCGGCTTTCGCCAGCACGGCCATGGTCACCCGCTCCGACGCGATCAGGCCGCGGCGGCAGCCGCTTCGGCGCGCTTCTCGACCAACTTCTTCAGGCGGCGGGCCTTCAGCGACAGGTCGGCGTCGCGGCTCTTCAGCAGGAAGGCGTCGAGACCACCGTTGTGCTCGACCGAGCGCAGCGCGTTGGCCGAGATGCGCAGGTGCACGGACTGGTTCAGGGACTCGCTGATCAGCGAGACATTGACCAGGTTCGGCAGGAAACGGGTCTTGGTCTTGTTGTTGGCATGGCTGACGTTGTTGCCAACGAGAACACCCTTGCCGGTCAGTTCGCAGCGCCGCGCCATGTTCTATCTCCCATCGCCTTGCGCAAAATACCCACGTCGCAGGAAGCATAAGCCCCCTGCGGAAGGTGGGTCTTCTAGCCCCGATACCCGCAAAGGTCAAGGCCCCTGGCCTGCAAAGTCGGCACGGGCCCCTGCCGCCGGCCCGGGTTGTGCCGGGAGGGGGCGGCGCCCACTCTGACGGCATTGTTCATTAAGGTGAAGGGTCGCGTCGCATGACTTGGACCACCCCCCTGTTTTCGCCCTATCATTTGGCGGAGATCGACCTGCCCAACCGTATCGTGATGGCGCCGCTGACGCGGGCGCGCGCCGGTGCGGGCAATGTGCCGACGGCCCTGGCGGCGAAATATTACGCCCAGCGCGCCGGTGCCGGCCTGATCATTTCCGAAGCGTCCCAGATCTGCCCCGAAGGCCAGGGCTATGATTCGACCCCCGGCATCCACAGCCCGGAACAGATCGACGGCTGGCGCCGGGTGACCGATGCGGTCCATGCCGCGGGCGGGCGGATCTTCATCCAGCTCTGGCATGTCGGGCGGATTTCCAACGTGGCCTTCCAGCCGAATGGTGCCGCCCCCGTCGCCCCCTCGGCGATCAAGGCCAATGCCATGACTTTCGTGCGCGGCGACTTCGTGCCGACGTCCGAGCCCCGGGCACTCGAAACCGACGAGATCCCGGGCATCGTCACCGCCTATGCAGAGGCCGCCCGCAACGCCATGGCGGCGGGTTTCGACGGGGTCGAGATCCATGCTGCCAACGGCTATCTGATCGATCAGTTCCTGCGCGATTCGAGCAACAAGCGGACGGATGCCTACGGCGGCCCGATCGCCAACCGCTGCCGCTTCCTGTTCGACGTGGTCGACGCCGTGACGGCTGCGATCGGCCCCGAGCGTGTCGGCGTCCGGATCGCCCCGGTGAGCCCGGCCAACGATATTTCGGACAGCGACCCGACCGCCCTCTTCACGCAGGTGGTCGACGGGCTCGACAAGCGCGGCATCGTCTACATCCACGTCATCGAAGGCGCCACCCAGGGCCCGCGCGAGACGGCGCAACCCTTCGACTTTGTCGCCCTGCGCGGCCGCTTCCGCGGCGCCTATATCGCCAACAACGGCTATGACAAGGCCCTGGCCGAAGCGACCCTGGCCGCCGACCACGCCGACCTGATCGCCTTCGGCCGCCCCTTCATCCCCAATCCCGACCTGGTCGAACGCCTGCGCCGCGACGCCCCCCTGACACCCTTCGTGCGCGAAAAGCTCTATGGCGGCGGCGCCGAAGGCTATACGGATTACCCGGCGCTGGCGGAGTGAGGCGAGCCGCCGTCAGGGCTGGAGCAGCCGCTCCCAATCCTGGGCCGCATGGGTGATGTGAAGAATCGTTACCCGCGTGTCCTCGACCCGGTAGAAGATCAGGTAGGCGCCGTAAGGCCGGCGGCGGACGCCGCAGTGCTCATACCCCGGCACCAGCGGAAAGGCATAGGGCGTGGCGCCCAGGGCACGCGCTTTCTTTCGCAACAGGCGGATGAAGGCGACAGCACGAAGCGGTGCATCCTGTGCAATGAAGTCACCGATAGACTCGAGCGCGTTGAGGGCGGGCGTCGAGAAGACGACCTTCACCGCCTGCCCCGCGCGTCGGCCATTGCGCGGTATTTGGCTTCCAACTCGTCGAACACTTCTTCGGCATCAAAAACGCGGCCGGCATCGGCGTCGGCGATACCTTCCTCGATGCCCTTGTCGATGGCGGCGCGGGCGGCTTCCCGGTCTTCGAGCAGGCGGAGCGCGTCGCGGATCACTTCGCTGGCGCTGGCGTAGCGTCCGCTCTCCACCTGGGTGCGGACGAAATCCTCGAAATGCTTGCCGATCGTGTAGGAGCTGGGCATGGGCGGCCTCCGGCTATCATTTTATGATAGTGGCGGGAGGCCCCTTCTTCAATCGGGCCACACCGGCCGGCCGAGGAAGGCGGTGAGCAGGCGTTCGGCGGCGAGGGTCGGCGTGGTCGCGCCGGCAACCACCGCCCGTTCCAGGGCGGGGGCTTCGGCGGCGACGGCGGGATGGTCCTTGAGGGCGGCGATCAGCCCGTCCTCGATCTCGCGCCAAAGGGCGGCCCG
>JAYSCC010000357.1:0-1333 GCA_041915065.1 Zavarzinia sp. | reverse complement strand
CAGTTCCCCCGCCCCTTCCATGGCTGGGCGGAAGCTGCCGAGGGCGGACCAGACGTCGGCCATGCCGGTCGCCTGGACCGAGGAGACGGTGAGCACCTGGGGCCGCCAGCAAGGCGCCTTGGGCCGCATCAGGTGCAGCGCCGAGCGGAGCTGGGCGGCCGCGCGCTGAGCCGCCGGGGCGAGGTCGCCGTCGGCCTTGGTGACGATCAGCAGATCGGCCAGTTCCATGATGCCGCGCTTGATGCCCTGGAGATCGTCGCCCCCCGCCGGCGAGGCCAGGAGGACGAAGAGGTCGACCATATCGGCGACCGTGGTTTCCGACTGGCCGACGCCCACGGTCTCGATGAAGATGACGTCGAAACCCGCCGCCTCGGTCAGGAGCATGGCTTCGCGCGTCCGCCTGGCGACGCCGCCCAGCGTGCCGCCGGACGGGCTCGGCCGGATGAAGGCATTCGCCTCGCGCGAGAGCATTTCCATCCGCGTCTTGTCGCCCAGGATCGAGCCGCCGGAACGGCTGGACGAGGGATCGACCGCCAACACGGCGACCTTGTGCCCCTGCCCGACCAGATGGCAGCCGAAGGCTTCGATGAAGGTCGATTTGCCGACCCCGGGCGGGCCGGAGAAGCCGATCCGGACCGAACGACCGGTGGCCGGCAGCAAGTGCCCGATCAGCCGCGCCGCCTCGGCCCGATGGTCGGCCCGGGTCGATTCCACCAGGGTGATCGCCCGGGCGAGGGAGCGCCGCTCACCCCGGAGGATGCCCTCGGCGAGCTGGGCGGTCTGCGGTGACATCGAAGCCGGCTCGCCGGCGGGAACGGAACCTGTCATCATCGGCTGGATTTATCAGGGCAGCGCCCGAAGGCAAAGCCCAGATGCTGCGTTCTTGCGGATGGAGTCGCGGTCATGTCCGTCGTTCGCCGAATCGCCGTCCTCGCGACCTTGATGATGTTCCCCGTGGCCGGTGCCGGCCAGGCCGGCCCAACGGTGCCGGGCCAGGTCGAACTGACTTATCGCGTCTTCCTTGGCGGCCTGCCGGTGGTCGAAATCGACACCAGGACCACGGTCGATGTGCAGCGTTACCGGATGGACAGCCTGACCCGCACCATCGGGCTCTGGGAAGGCATGTTCAAGGCACGGATGCAGAGCCGGGTGGACGGTGTGCTGGCCGGCTCCAAGGCCGAGCCGATGCTTTACCAGATCCGCTATGACGGCCGCGTGGGCAAGCGGCGCTCGATCGACGTCACCTTCGGCGACAACGGCCCGACCCTGGTCCATACCGTGCCGGACAATGCGGAGGACGGGCGGAAGCCGGTCGAGCCCGAATTCCTGCTCG
>JAYSCC010000356.1:0-4019 GCA_041915065.1 Zavarzinia sp. | reverse complement strand
CGCGACCAGGGCCCCGGCATCCCCAAGGATCAGCGCCAGAAAGTGCTCGAACGCTTCGTCCGTCTCGACCGCAGCGGCCGGGGCGGTGCCGGCCTCGGCTTCGCCATCGTCCGCACCATCGTCGCCGCTCACGGCGGCCGGGTCGAAATCGACGACGCCCCGGACGGCGGCGCCCTGATCCGCCTGGTCTTCGAGGGAGGTCCGGCGGCCTGACGGCTTCCGGGCGGCATTGTCGCCCCGGGCGAAGCGAGATAGCCTGTGTCACCCCCCGAACTTCAAGCCGCGGCACGCCGGACCGCGGCGATGCCGCTTGCTTTGGAGGGACGATCATGGGTGATGCGCCCAGCAAATATGACACCGGGTGGTTCGAGGATGCCGACGAACTGGGCAAGCCTCAGACCGGGCTCGGCCCGCGCGATGCCAAGGCGGTGGAGCGGGCGATCGCGGCGGTGGAAGCCTTCGGGCGCCGGGGCGGCAACGGGGTCTGGCCCAATCTGTCGCGGGCCAAGGTGGCGGCCGGGCTCATGAAGCGGCTGAAGGAGCCGGACACATTCAACCAGGGCCAGACCTGGCTCTGCGGCATTGCCACTTTCGTGCGGGTCTGGGCCTACGACCATCCGGTCGAATATGTCCAGCTCGCCGCCGACCTGTTCGACAAGGGCGAGGGCAAGTTGACCGGCGGGCCGAAGACGCTGACCGACAGCAAGAACGACGGCGAGGTGATCAAGGCTTCGGCCGACCTCATGAAATCGGCGGTGGCCCGGGTTTCCGACAGCGAGACCCTGGACCAGGCCGATTGGGTGGTGCTGGGCTCGATCCGCGAGAGCTTCAATTCGGTCTTCACCTATGGCGCCGACGAAGGTCCCTTCCATATCCGGGCCTGGAATTTCCCGTCGGACGTGGTGCGCGAGTTCAAGGCGGCGGGCTACAGCAAGATCATCGACAAGGCGGACGGGCTTGGCGGCGGGGGCTGGGACAATTTCCAGCAGGCGGTCGATCTTTATGCCAAGGGCTGGCGCGTCGTCATGCTGATCAAATCCGACCTCCTGAATGCCAGTGCCTTCAAGAACCCGGGCGCGATCCGCCGCTCCGACCATTGGGTCGGGCTGAATTCGACCGTGCCGATGAATATCTTCAAGAAGGACCCGGAGCTGGACCGCTTCATGGTCTATTCCTGGGACGGGCTGCATCCCGTGCCGCCTGTCGGCAACAAGATCGCCTTCTCGCTGTTCGACAAATATTACTTCGGCTTCGTCGCCGCATTGCATTGAGGGGGCTGGCATGGCCGGGCAGGGTGAGGGGCCGATCGTCGTCTTCGACGCGATGTGCGTGCTCTGCTCCGCCAATGCGCGCTTCATCCTGAAGCACGACAAGGCGGGGCGCTTCCGCCTCGCCTCCATGCAGGGGGCGGTGGGCACGGCGCTCTACCAGCGCTTCGGTATCGATCCGGCCGATCCCGACACGATGGTGGTGGTCGACGGCGACAGTTGCCTCCGCGACAGCGACGCCGTGCTGGCGATCTGGGCCGGGCTGCCCTGGCCGTGGCGCGTGATGGCGGTGTTTCGGCTGGTGCCGCGCGGGCTTCGCGATGCCGTCTATCGCCTGGTAGCGAGGAATCGCTACCGTCTCTTCGGCCGGCGCGAGAGTTGCTGGCTGCCGACGCCCGAGCAGGCGAAGCGGGTGCTGTGAGCCGGGTCCTCCTGCTCGGCGGCTACGGCGGCTTCGGGGCGCGGCTGGCGCAGCGTCTGGCGGCCCAGGGCTTCACCGTGCTGGTGGCCGGGCGCCGGCTCGAGGCGGCGCGGGATTTCTGCGCCGGGCTGCCGGGCAGCCGGCCGGTGCGGGCGGACCGCGCGGGCGACCTCGGCCCCGTGCTGGCGGCCGAGCGGCCGGACCTGGTGATCGATGCCGCCGGGCCGTTTCAGGGCAGTTCCTACCGCGTGCCGGAAGCCTGTATCGCCGCTGGCATTCCCTA
Organism: Zavarzinia sp.; assembly: GCA_041915065.1. Classification (GTDB taxonomy): domain Bacteria; phylum Pseudomonadota; class Alphaproteobacteria; order Zavarziniales; family Zavarziniaceae; genus Zavarzinia. The sequence goes on along the minus strand of JAYSCC010000356.1, from coordinate 2,047 downwards.
TCTCGATCTCGCCGATGCCCGGGATTTCGTCGCCGGCATCGGCCGGCTGGACGCGGCGGCACGGGCGGCCGGTGTCGCCGTCGTCGCCGGGGCGTCCAGCGTGCCGGCCCTCTCCGGCGCCATGGCGCGTGACCTCGCCCGCGGCATGGAGCGGGTGACTGCGGTCGAGATCGCGATCAGCGCCTCCGCCCGGGCGACGGTCGGGCCTTCGGTCGCGGCCGCCATCCTGTCTGGGGTCGGCAGGCCATTCCGGCGCTGGTGGGGCGGACGCTGGCAGGACGCGGCGGGCTGGAGCGGGCTTCGCCGCGTGGTGATCGATGATGGAGCGGGGCGGCCGCTCCGCCGCCTGGTCGCCCTGGTCGACGTGCCCGATCTCGAAGTGCTGCCGCCGCTGCTACCCGGGGCGCCTTCGGTGAGCTTCCGGGCGGGGCCCGAATTCACCGTGCAGACGCTCGCCCTCTGGCTGCTCGGCTTCCTCGTGCGCTTCGGGTGGCTCCGCTCGCTGCTGCCGCTGGCGCGCGGGCTCCGCGCCGGGCAGGCGGTCATGGCCCGGGCGGGCGGCGATCGTTCGGGCATGGCGGTCACGCTGCGCGGATTCGCCGGGGGCCGTGGTCTCGAACGGTCCTGGATGCTGGTAGCGCGGGACGGTTGCGGGCCGGAGATCCCGACCCTGGCGGCGGCGATCCTGGCGGGACGCATGGCGTCGCTGCCACCCGGCGCACGCGATGCCGCCGGCCTGCTGGCACCGGCCGATTTCGCCCCGCTCTTCGCCGCCATGGCGATCGGCCAGCGGGTGGTGGAGCGGGACGTCGTGCCGCTCTATGCCCGCGTGCTGGGGCCGGGTTTCGAGCGCCTGCCGCCGGCCGTGGCGGCGATCCACCTGGTCGTCGGCGTCGCCGGGGCGGCGGGCGCGGGCGAGGTGACCCGGGGGCGCGGGCCGCTCGCCCGCCTGATCTGCGCCCTCATGCGCTTTCCCCCGGCGGGTCGCCATGCCCTCCATGTCACCTTCGAGGTGACAGGCGATGCGAAGGGCGAGCGCTGGACGCGGGATTTCGGCGGGTATCGCTTTTCGAGCCGGCTCGGCCAGTGGCGCGGCTGCTTGACCGAGACATTCGGCCCGCTCCGCTTCGCCTTCGACCTGCCCTGTGACGAGGCCGGTCTCGCCATGGTATTGCGCGGCTGGAGCGCCTTCGGCCTGCCCCTGCCGCGCGCCCTGGCGCCCCGGATCGCGGCCCGGGAATGGCAGGAGGGCGAGGACTTCCACTTCGACGTGGCGCTCGCCCTGCCGCTGTTCGGGCCGCTGATCCGCTATCGCGGGTCCTTGTCGCCGCGTCAGGCCGCCTTCGCGGCGCCGGCCACATAATCGGCCGTGGTCACCACGCTGGCATAGGCGAAGCCCAGCGCCGACATGAAGGCGGCATGGGCGGCGGCCGCCGGCACCGTGGCACCGGCGAAGTCGAGATCGCGGGTCGCGCAGGCGTCCGCCACCACGGTGACGGCATAGCCGAAGTCGGAGGCGGCACGGGCCGCGGCATCGATGCACATATGGCTCATGGCGCCGATCACGGTGACCGCCTCGACCCCGGCCCGGTCGAGGATCTGCTTCAGGTCGGTGCCCTTGAAGGCGTTCACCTCGTGCTTCACCACCCGCGCATCGCCCGGCCGGACGTCGAGGGCGGCGTGAAGCTCGGCGCCTTCGGTACCGGGGGCGAAGAAGGGGGCGTCGGGCTCCGCCGCGACATGGGCGATGAAGACCACGAGGTCGCCCGCCGCGTGGGCGGCGGCGATCACGAGGCCGGCATTGGCGGCCGCAGCCTCCATGCCGGCGAGGGGCCAGCGCCCGGCGGCGAAATAATCGTTCTGGATATCGACCACGAGAAGGGCACGTTTGGTCATCGCTCGCTCCTGCACGGCCGGAACGCCCGGCCCTGGACAGTGATATCCCGGACACGCCAAGCTGCCGATTGGCGGATTGGACAAAAAACGGGGCGATTTCGACAATGCAGGCGGAAGCACCGGCCGAGATCGGCCTGCTGCTCTATCCGGG
>JAYSCC010000355.1:0-4020 GCA_041915065.1 Zavarzinia sp. | reverse complement strand
ATCCGGTCCGCCCCGGTCACCTTATAGGCCGGGCTCTCCAGCACGATGCCGTCGACCGCGACCTTGCCCTCGGCGATCAGCTTCTCGGCATCGCGGCGGGAGCAGACGCCGGCACGGGCGAGATATTTGGCGATCCGCTCCGCCTCAGGGGCGGCGGCCTCGGCCGGGGCGGCGGGCCTGCGTTTTGATGTGCGATTGGGGGTGCGCTTGGGGGGCGTTTCTGTCGACATGGGCGGATCATAGTCGTGTAATTTCCAAGCGCCATGACCAAGACGCCCGAACCGCAGACCCCGCCTGCGCCGACCCCGATGGACCTCGCCCTCGAAGAGGCCCGCGCCGCAGCATCCCGCGGCGAAGTCCCGGTCGGCGCCGTGATCGTCGACGGCACCACGCGCCAGGTGATCGCCCGCGCCGGCAACCGCACCCGCGAACTGAACGACCCGACCGCCCACGCCGAAATCCTGGCCATCCGCGCCGCCTGCACCAAACTGGCCCAGGAGCGCCTGACCGGCCACGACCTCTATGTCACGCTGGAGCCCTGCGCCATGTGCGCCGCCGCCCTCTCCTTCGCCAGGATCCGCCGCCTCTACTACGGCGCCGACGACCCCAAGGGCGGCGGCGTCGCGCATGGAGGACGGTTCTTCACCCAGCCGACGTGTCACCACGCGCCGGAGGTCTACGACGGGATCGGCGGGGAGGAAGCGGCCGCGGTGTTGAGGGGGTTTTTTGGGGAGAGGAGATTCTAGAGCCTGGACGGAAAAGCCGGCAGCGCTAGTAATTGCGCAGTCCCGGGCCTCATATATCAGGGAGAGTGGTGTATGAATTCCTAGATTCCAAGGACTGCGACTAGGTGGCTCTAATCTGTCATCGCCAAGACGTGCCGACGCTTGAACATATGTTCGCGCGTCTGCGCAAACGCATGGGCCTCTTTGTTATTGGTGCAGGTGCATCGGCGGGATCATCCCCAGTTGGTCGGGACTTTTGGCGCCGGTCACCACTCGACTATCTCCGCGACCTGCGTTCGTTTCCCGCTGTAATCACGCCAAGGGAACCTCTGACGCAACGCATGATTGACCATTCAGGAATTGATGTCGGCGACATCTTTTCAGGCCGTGAGTTTCGTCCCGGCTTCGATGAATATCTGATTCGAGAAATCTTGAAGCGCTTGCCCGATGCATTTGCTCGGGAACAATTGAAGCACGTCCTTGCTCGCACAAAATATCTCGCCCAAACAGAAGGGGCCGTTACAGACAGCTATCGGGTCTTCCAGGCGTTCTGGCCCTCAATCATCGCCGACTATAATCACGACGGCTTGGCCCGAGAATTTTGCGGTGCGCAACACGCGATTACCGAAATGCACGGGGCAATTCACCCGCTTTATGGGTCACCTGAATCCGGTGCGCGGATCTCGGCTCTGAGAGAATTCGACTTAGTATTGCCGCACGATGATTTGATCATGGGCCTCCCAGAGTCGTGGACCGACGTACGCCTCTATCGGCGACTGTCGTGGGTACTGAACAGAGCGCCTCAGCATGTCGCGATCATTGGCTATAGTTTTGCTCAGATGGGAAATCGTTACGATGACGCGGTAACTCTTACGTGCTTCATTCACAGGTTCAAGCATTACCCCGGCGCCATTTTCGTTATCGGTCCCGACCCCGGCCAGCTTTGTGAGATGCTCGCCGATGCACTCAAAATCAAAACGGTCTACCCGATCAAACGCTATTGGAATGTGCTCGCGCATGCGTACTTGGTGTCGCAACAAGAGCCCGGAAAATTCCGATCCTTAGATCACGCTCATGGGTTTCTATACGACCAACATGGAAGCGGTTTGGCATTCCCGCTCTCTCCGCATTCGATCTAATTTCTGAAACAGCGATTAGATCATTGTTGAGAAGGGGCTAAGATGTCATCGCACTTCTGTGCCCCTGTGACTTGGGCCACACCCTCTACGTCAGCCTCTCTGTCAAGACGCGGCTCCGTGACCCTGTGAAGGGGGAATGCGTAAAGTCAACCTGACCGATAGCGCCCAATATACCTCCGTCTGAACACCCAATTGGGAGCAGCGATAGGGTTCGCCTATATCCCCACCCCCGCCTTCCTGAGCGTCTCGCACGCCAGTTCCGCCAGGACTTTCGCCACGGCGCCATACCTGGTGGCCTTGTCGGAGCTGGCGTTGCCGTCGAGGCCGCGTTTGTAGACGCCCTGGGCGATCGAGGAGAGGCGGAACATGGAGAAGGCCAGGTAGAATTCCCAATTGGGGATGCCGGCGCGGCCAGTCTTGCGGCAATAGGCGGCGAGGTAGTCGGCTTCGCTCGGGATGCCGGTCGCGGCGAAGTCGATGCCCATCAGGTTGCCCATGGTGGGATCGGCGATGTGATAGGGCATGCAGTTATAGGCGAGGTCGGCCAGCGGATGGCCGAGGGTCGACAGTTCCCAGTCGAGCACGGCGAGCATCCTGGGCTCGGTCGCGTGGAAGATGGTGTTTTCCAGGCGGTAGTCGCCATGTACCAGGGCGATGTCGTCGCCCGGCGGGATATTGGCGGGGAGCCAGGCCATGAGCTTGTCCATGGCCTCCACCGTCTCGGTCTTGGCGGCTTCGTATTGCTTGGACCAGCGGCCGATCTGGCGTTCGAAATAATTGCCGGGCTTGCCGAAATCGCCGAGGCCCACGGCATTCACGTCGACCGAATGAAGCCTGGCCAAGACGTCGACCATCTGCTCGTAGATCGCCGCCCGCTCCTCCCGGCTGGCGCCCGGGAGCTGGGGATCGCGCAGCACGCGGCCCGCGACATGGCCCATGACATAGAAGGGCGTGCCGATCACTTCCGCGTCTTCGCAGAGCAGGAGCGCCGGGGCGACCGGCACGCCGGTCCCGGCCAGGGCTTCGATCACCTTGTATTCGCGCTCGATCTGATGGGCGGAGGCGAGCAGCTTGCCCGGCGGCTTCTTGCGAAGGACATAGCGGCGCTGCGGCGTGGTCAGCAGATAGGTCGGGTTCGACTGGCCGCCCTTGAACTGCTCGACCGTCATCGGTCCGGCGAAACCCTCGATGCGGGCGGCGAGGAAGGCTTCCAGCTTCGCCTCGTCGAAGCGATGCGCCTCGCGCACCGCCGAAGTTTCGCTGGCGGGACCGGATGCCTGAACGACCATTTCAACGCCTCTCCCCTGTCTTTGGGGGGCGACGCTAGGACGCTCGCAATTCCCGGTCAACCGGGGAAGCGGCTCAGTTTCCGGCGGCGGCGATCGCTTTCAGCGCGATGTCGGTCCGGTAGAAGCCGCCCGGCCAATCCACCTTGGCGATGGCGGCATAGGCGGTCTCGCGCGCGGCTTCGATGGTCTCGCCCAGCGCCGTCACATTGAGGACGCGGCCGCCCGCCGGCACGAAATGATCGCCCGCCGCCTTGGTCGCGGCATGGAACACGGTGACATCGGGGCTTACCGCCGCGGCTGCATCCAGGCCGCGGATCTCCCCGCCCTTCTGCAATTCGCCGGGATAGCCCTTGGTGGCCATCACCACGGTGACCGCCGGGCGCGGGTCCCAATCGATCGCCAGCTTGTCGAGCACGCCGTCGGCGGCGGCGACCAGCACGGGCAGAAGATCGCTCTTCATCCGGGCCAGCAGGACCTGGCATTCGGGATCGCCGAAGCGGACATTGTATTCGATCAGCTCGGGCCCGGATTTGGTCAGCATCAGGCCGGCATAGAGCACGCCCTTGAAGGGCCGCCCTTCCGCCGCCATGGCCTGCACGGTCGGGCGGATGATGCGGGCCATGACCTCGTCCACCATGGCGGGCGTCATCAGGGGCGACGGGGCGACCGCGCCCATGCCGCCGGTATTGGGGCCTTCATCGTTGTCGAAGGCGCGCTTGTGGTCCTGGGCGCTGCCCAGCGCCACCACATGGCGGCCATCGGCGATGGCGAAGAAGCTGGCCTCCTCGCCCTCCAGGAAGGCTTCGATGACGATTTCGGAGCCGGCGGAGCCGAAGCGGCCGGAGAAGCAATCGTCGATCGCCAGCA
>JAYSCC010000354.1:0-4035 GCA_041915065.1 Zavarzinia sp. | reverse complement strand
CGGCGTGTCGCCGATCCCGCCCTGCGGCACGAGCGCGCAACCGCCCAGGGCAAAGAGCGCGACCAATGCCGAAACGGTGCCTTTCATCGCCCTCTCCCACGCTCTCTAAGCGGTTTGTTAACCACCGCGGGGCAGAGTGCAAGGGTCATCCCCTGCTCCTGATCTCGCTCCGGTCGCCCCATGCTCCTGATCATCGGTTTCGTCGTCGTGCTGGGTTGCGTGGTCGGCGGCTATGCCCTGGCCGGCGGCCATCTCGAAGTGCTGTGGCAGCCCTTCGAGTTCATGATCATCTTCGGCGCGGCCGGCGGCGCCTATATCATCGGCAATCCGGTCACCGTTTTGAAGAAGACTGGCAGCGCCGTCGGCTCGGCCATGAAGGGGCCGCGCTACAACAAGGCGGCCTTCCTCGAGCTGCTGTCCCTGCTCTATTCCGTGTTCAAGCTGGCCAAGACCAAGGGCATGCTCGCACTTGAGCAACATGTCGAGAACCCGCACGACAGCGCCCTGTTCAATCAGTTCCCGGTCTTCGCCAAGGACCATCACGCGGTCACCTTCCTGTGCGACTACCTGCGCCTGATGACGCTGGGCACCGAGAATTCCCATGAGATGGAGGCCCTGATCGACGTCGAACTGGAAACCCACGCCCAGGAAGAGCACGAGGTTTCCCACGCCATCCAAAACATGGCCGACGGCATGCCGGCGCTGGGCATCGTGGCCGCCGTGCTGGGCGTCATCCACACCATGGGCTCGATCACCGAGCCGCCGGAAGTGCTGGGCCATCTGATCGGCGGCGCCCTGGTCGGCACCTTCATGGGTGTCTGGACCTCCTACGGCTTCATTGCGCCGATTGCCAATGCGATCCGCTCGACCCATGACGCCGAGCTGCGCTACCTCCATTGCATCAAGTCCGGCCTGCTCGCCCATCTGCAGGGCTATCCGCCCGCGGTCTCGGTCGAATTCGCCCGGAAGGCCTTGCAGAGCCATGTCCGCCCGACCTTCTACGAGGTCGAAGAGGCCAACCAGAAACTGGCACCGGTCTGATGGCGAACGGCAAGAACGGCGAACCCGTCATCATCATCAAGCGGGTGAAGAAGGTCGAAGGCGGCGGCCACGGCGGCGCCTGGAAGGTCGCCTATGCCGACTTCGTGACCGCCATGATGGCCTTCTTCCTGCTGCTGTGGCTGCTGAACGCCACCTCGGAAGCGCAGAAACAGGGCATCGCCGACTATTTCGACCCGGTCTCGATCAGCGAGACCACCTCGGGCGCCGGTGGTGTCATGGGTGGCCAGAACATCTCGCAGGACGGCAACCGCAACGACAGCGGCAGCCCCGCGATCATGAGCCGCATCGAATCCGATAGCCAGACCTCGGATCAGCAGGAAAGCGACTCGACCATGCCGGCGACCAGCTCGGCCCAGTCGCCCGACGGCAGCCAGAGCCAGCAGTCCAACGGCGGCAGCGCCAGCTCGGCGATCGCGACCCCCCTGCCCGGCACTACCAACGCCCAGAGCAATACCCAGCAGGGTTCCGGCGTCACCGGCACCGGAACCGGCCAGGGCGGAAGCGCCAATCCCCGCCCGGTCGACGCCCTGGGCCAGCAGACGCCGCCGCCCGGCGCCCCCTCCGCCCAGGCCGATGCCAGGGCCCGGGCCGAGGCCCAGGGCAAGGCCGAGGAAAAGCGCTTCGCCGAAACCGCCCAGGCCCTGCGCCAGGCCTTGCAGTCTTCGCCCGAATTGCAGGCCGTCGCCTCGCAGGTCCTGGTCGACGAGGCGCCCGAGGGCATGCGCATCCAGCTCGTCGACGGCCAGAACCAACCGATGTTCCAGTCGGGCTCGTCCCGCATGTCGGACCAGATGGTGACCCTGCTGACCAAGATCGCCGGCATCATCGCGCGCCTGCCCAATCAGATTTCCATCGCCGGCCATACCGACGCCGCGCCCTATCGCACCACGACCGGCTATACCAACTGGGAGCTTTCGGCCGACCGCGCCAATTCCAGCCGCCGCGTGCTGACCGAGGCGGGCGTGCGGCCGAACCGGATCTACCAAGTCTCGGGCAAGGCCTCGTCCGAACCGCTCAATCCGGACAATCCGCTCGACCCGGCCAACCGGCGCATCACCATCACGCTGCTCCGCGAAGTGCCGGTCCTGCCGCCCGAGATCACCACTTCGCCCGCCGTCCCCTGAACCCGAGCCCACATCGGCTCCGAGGGGTGTTGACAGGTCCATTTGGAAAATAATAATTTTCCAAATAGGAGGAATGCTGTCGCCGAGGCTTGACTTGGCCGGGCGCCGGGTCTTTTCTCCATCAGATTTCGGAAACCGGAAATTTATACGGTTTTTGAACGTGAATAACCCCGAATCGAGAAGCCGATCGTGTCCCAAGACACCCTGACCCATCTCCAGCGGCTCGAAGCCGAGAGCATCCACATCATGCGAGAGGTGGTGGCCGAGACTGAAAATCCGGTCATGCTCTACTCGATCGGCAAAGACAGCGCCGTGATGCTGCATCTGGCACAGAAGGCCTTCTACCCGTCGAAGCCGCCCTTCCCGCTCCTCCATGTCGACACGACCTGGAAGTTTCGGGAAATGATCGCCTTCCGCGACCAGATGGCGAAGACGCTGGGCATGGATCTCCTGGTCCATATCAACCAGGAAGGCGTGGACATGGGGATCAGCCCCTTCGTCCACGGCTCGGCCCTTCATACCGACATCATGAAGACGCAGGGGTTGAAGCAGGCGCTCGACAAATATGGTTTCGACGCCGCCTTCGGCGGGGCCCGCCGCGACGAGGAAAAAAGCCGCGCCAAGGAGCGCATCTTCTCCTTCCGCTCGGCCCAGCACCGCTGGGACCCGAAGAACCAGCGCCCGGAACTCTGGCGTCTCTACAACACGCGGAAGAACAAGGGCGAGACGATCCGCGTCTTCCCCCTGTCGAACTGGACCGAGCTCGACATCTGGCAATATATCCACCTCGAGCAGATCCCGATCGTGCCGCTCTATTTCGCGGCCGAGCGCCCGGTGGTGGAACGCGACGGCACGCTGATCATGGTCGACGACGAGCGGATGCCGCTCGCCCCCGGCGAAACACCCGCGATGAAGAAGGTCCGCTTCCGCACGCTCGGCTGCTACCCACTGACGGGTGCGATCGAATCCGAGGCCGACACCCTGACCTCGATCATCCAGGAAATGCTGCTGACCAAGACCTCCGAGCGCCAGGGCCGGGTGATCGACCACGACCAGTCCGCCTCGATGGAAAAGAAGAAGCAGGAAGGTTACTTCTGATGTCCCACATCTCCGACCTGATCGCGACCGACATCGACGCCTACCTGAAGGCCCACGAGACCAAGTCGCTGCTCCGCTTCATCACCTGCGGCTCGGTCGACGACGGCAAGTCGACCCTGATCGGCCGCCTGCTCTATGATTCCAAGATGATCTTCGAGGACCAGATGGCGGCCCTCGAAGCGGATTCGAAGAAGGTCGGCACGCAAGGCGGCGAGATCGACTTCGCCCTCCTGGTCGACGGCCTGGCGGCCGAGCGCGAACAGGGCATCACCATCGACGTCGCCTATCGTTTCTTCTCGACCGACAAGCGGAAGTTCATCGTCGCAGACACCCCGGGCCACGAGCAATACACGCGGAACATGGTGACCGGCGCCTCCACCGCCGACGTCGCCGTGATCCTGATCGACGCGCGGAAGGGCGTGCTGGTGCAGACCCGGCGGCATTCCTACCTGGTCTCGCTGATCGGCATCCGCAAGGTCGTTCTGGCGATCAACAAGATGGACCTGGTCGGTTACGACAAGGCGACCTTCGACCGGATCGTCGAGGATTACACCGCCTTCGCCGCCAAGATCGGCCTGACCGACGTGACGCCGATCCCCCTCTCCGCCCTCAAGGGCGTGAACATGCTGGCCGAGAGCGCGGAAACGCCCTGGTACCATGGGCCTTCGTTGATGGGCTATCTCGAGACCGTCGAGGTCGAGGATGCCGCCAAGAGCGCGCCCTTCCGCCTACCCGTGCAGTGGGTGAACCG
>JAYSCC010000353.1:0-4043 GCA_041915065.1 Zavarzinia sp. | reverse complement strand
TCCCGGATTTCGACCGGGATGGTCACCTGTCCCTTGGCGGTGATGCGCATGACACTCTCCCAATTCTTACTTCTTAAAGTAAGAATTTTCCCATGCCCCGGCAAGCCTTCACCCGCCACGGAGCCGGCCGAGCAGGCGGCCGGCGAGCGGCAGGGCGCGGCTGCGGAAATGGCGCTTGGGGTCGTGTTCTCGCTCGGTCAGGAGATCGTCGAGGCCGGCTTCGACCGCATCCTCGACTTCGCGGCGGAGCGTCCAGGCATTGTCGTCGGTCACCTGGCCGTGGAAACGGGCGGTGTCGATCGGGGGCGTGAAGCGAAAATAATAGCGCTCGGGCCTGGGCAGGGCGGTGAGGCCGAGGCCGCGGTAGAGGCCCAGGTAATCGGTCTTCAGCTTGAGGCGCTTGGCCAGGGCTTCGGCGCCCGGAACCTTCATCAAGTCGTCCGATCCGGCCAGGATCGAATAACTGTCGTCGGCCCCGACCGAGGCGAAGGGGATGACCGGGCAGCCCGCCTCGATGGCGAGGCGCGCGAAGCCGATGCGCTGCTTCCAGCGCAGGCGATAGCGTTCGCCCCTCCGCTTGAACACTTCGCCCACCCCGCCCGGAAAGACCACGACATGGGCCCCGGCCGCGACCAGACCGCGGAAACCCTCTGGCGTGCCTTCGACGGCGCCAGCGGCGGCGAAGATGTCGCGCCAGGCCGGCACCTTGAAATGGACGTGGTCAGCCAGGCCGCGCGGCCAGATGCCGAGCCTTTCCTTGAGGCCGAAGACCATGACCGAGGCATCGAGCGTGCCCATCAGCCCGTGGTTGCCGACCAGCAGCGCCGGCCCCTCGAGCGGGATGTTGTCGAGCCCCTGGAAGACCGGATCGGTCAATGCCGTCCAGAGGTCGACCAGCGGGCCGATCAGCTTGCGCAGCTTGGCGAAATCCGCCTCCGTATAGGGTTTCACCGGGTGGGAGGCGTCGGTCATGGGCGGGGGGTCCTATCCCCCGCTGCACACCGGGCAGGCGGGGTCGCGATGGAGACGGAGGGTCCGGAAACGCGCACTCAACGCATCGTAGAGAACCAGCCGTCCGGCCAAGCCTTCGCCGATGCCAAGCAACTCCTTCAACGCCTCGACCGCCATCAGGCTGCCGACCACACCGGTGACGGCGCCGAGAATGCCCTGGGCGGCGCAATTGGCCGCCGCCTGGGTGCCCTCGGGCACGAAGCAGTGGTAACAGGGATGGTCACCGGGCAAATGGCCCTTGAAGGTGGCGACCTGCCCTTCGAACTGCGCAACGGCACCGGATACCAGCGGCTTGCCCGCGGCCACGCAGGCGCGGTTCACCGCGTGGCGCGTGGCGAAATTATCGGTGCCGTCCAATATCAGGTCGTAGTTCTCCACCAGCGCCCGGGCCGACGCATCCTCCAAATGCAGGGCATGGGCCTCGACCCTGATGCCGGGATCTAGGCGGGCCAGCGCTTCCCGGGCCGCCTCCACCTTGGGCCGGCCCACGTCTTCGGTTCGGTAGAGCACCTGGCGCTGGAGATTGGAGAGCGCGACCGTATCGGCATCGACGATCCCGAGCGTACCGACCCCGGCCGCTGCCAGATAGAGCGCCACCGGCGCGCCGAGCCCGCCGGCCCCGACGATCAGCACCTTCGACGCGAGCAACCGCGCCTGCCCTGCCCCGCCCACTTCGCGCAGGATCAGGTGGCGGGCGTAACGGTCGAGCTGGTCGTCGGTCAGCATCAGGGGCACCTCCGGTCGGACGCCGAAGATGCCCCCGCTTTAGCGCCGTGAAAAGCGTCAGGCGGCGAGGGCCGTGCCATAGGCATCCATGGCCAGGATGCCGTAGGTATAGGACTGGTGCTGGAGCAGCACCGCCTCGCCCGGCTCGGCAGCACCCAGCACGGTGAAGAGGGGCAGGAAATGCTCCTCCGTCGGGTGGTTCTGGGGGCCGTAGGGCGCCTTGGTCCGATAGTCGAGCAGGCTCTCGATGTCGCCGGCGGCGATCTTCTCGTGCACCCAATCGGCGAAGGCCTTGACCCAGGGCTTGACCGGCTGTTCCTGCACCGGACTCCGGAATTCGTAGAGATTATGGGTGAGCGAGCCGGAGCCGATGATCAGCACGCCCTCGTCGCGCAAGGGCCGCAGCGCCTGGCCGAGGGCGAGGGCGCCTTTAGGCCCGTCCGGGGTCTGGACCGAGAGCTGGGTCACCGGCACATCGGCCGCGGGATAGGCCAGCTTCAGCGGCACCCAGGCACCGTGGTCGAGGCCGCGGGCCGGGTCGATCGTGGCGCCGGGCACCAGTTCGACGACGCGGGTCGCCAGATCCGGAGCGCCCGGGGCGGGATATTGCATCTCGTAGAGGGCGCGGGGGAAACCGCCGAAATCATGGATAGTGCGCGGCTTTTCGACCGCGGAGACGCGCGGCGTCGCGGCTTCCCAATGGGCGGAGACCACCAGGATCGCCTTCGGGCGCGGCAGATGGCCGGCGAGGCCGGTCAGGAAGCGATGCGCCGGGCCGTCGTCCAGCGCCAGCATGGGCGAACCGTGACCGACGAAAAGCGCAGGCATGCGAGACATGATCCGATCCTCGAGGGGCCCCCGCGACCACCGCGGGGCCTTTTCAGCTTAGAGGGAGGCGAGCCGGCCGGGCAACTTCCGGCCGAGGGCGAAGGCGCCCGGGCCGATCAGGGCGGAGGCGACCAGCAGCACCGTCCAGGCCACCGGGAATTCCCAGCCGCCGCCGGTGCCCGAAAAGAGCCAGCCGTTGCCGACATGCTGCAGCGTGGCGCCGATCAGGATCGGCAGCATGGCGATGGCGGCGAGGCGCGGCAGCACGCCGAAGATCAGGCCGAGGCCGCCCGCGATCTCGCCGATGATCACCAGATAGGCGAAGGCGCCCGGATAGCCGATCGATTCGAAATAGCCGGCGGTACCGGCGAAGCCGAAGGTCAGCGCCTTCAGGATGAAACCGTGGGAGAAGGACAGCACGCCGAGGGTGACACGCAGGATGAAGGCACCGAGGGCGGCCGAGCCGACCTGTTCGGAAGCGGCCGGAACGGCCAGGGAAGATTGAACGCTCATCTTGGAAACTCCGTGAGGGATAATCCCTTCGCGTCCTCAAGATGCGTCTTGCTCGCACATTCTTGAAGTTGATATTTCTGAAATGCATTATTCACGATTATGATATTCCAGCAGCTCGACCTCAATCTCCTCCGCCTGTTCGAGGCGGTAATGCAGTCCGGCAGCGTCACCCGCGCCGCCTCTCAGCTGGGCCTGACCCAGTCGGCGGCTTCGAACGGCTTGGCGCGGCTTCGCGAGGTGCTAGGCGATCCCCTGTTCCTGCGCCGGCCGGGCGGGGTCGAACCGACGGCGCGGGCGCGGGAACTGGCCGGCCCGGTCTCGGAAGCCCTGGCCGGGCTCCGCGCCGTGTTGGACGGCAGGGGCGATTTCGACCCCAAGGCGGCGACCGGGGAAGTGGTGATCGGCACCTCGGACCATGCCGAACTGGTGCTCGGCCCCCGCCTCGCGGCCTTCTTCGAGGCGGAGGCGCCGGGCCTCGCCCTCACCTTCCGCCACTGCGACCGTTCCGATGCCCTGGACTTGGTGGATGCCGGCAAGGTCGAACTGGCCATGGGCGTGCTGCCGGAGCCGCCGGCCCGCATGGTGCGGCAATTCCTGTTGCGCGAGGGCTTCACGGTGTTGATGCGGGCGAGCCATCCGGCCGCGGCGGAGCCGGGCCTCGGCCTCGACTGTTACCTGCGCCATCGCCACTTGCTCGTCTCGGCGGTGGCGAGCCGGACCGGCGCGGTCGACCGGCTGCTGGCGGAACAGGGCCTGGCCCGGCGCCTCGGCCCGGTCGCCTCCCACCATCTGGCGGCGGGCGCCATGCTGGCGGCGAGCGATCTCTTTCTGACCGTGCCGGAATCGGTCGGCCACGTGCTCGGCGATGCCTTCCACCTGGTGGCACGGCCGGCCCCCCTCGACCTGCCGGCGGTGCGGCTGGCGGCGACCTGGGCCCGGCGGAACGAAGAAGCGCCGCAGCACCG
>JAYSCC010000352.1:0-4053 GCA_041915065.1 Zavarzinia sp. | reverse complement strand
GCCGATCCGGCCACCTCCGCGCTGCTTGTAGTAGGACTTGACGGTCCCGGCGATCGCGCTGGCGCCGTGGATCGTTAGGCGCCCGGCCTCGATCTCGTCGATCAGGTCAGGCCGCACCTTGGAGATGCGGCGAAGCGCCTTGATGCTGCCAGCGGACAACCCGCTTTCGAGGGCCGCCAGCCGGATCGAGGTGGACGCGGCGGCGGACACGGCGGCACGGCTTTTGTCCTCGCGCTCTTCGAGCCGCTCCCGGCTTTCCGCTTCGAAATCGAAGAACTCGACGGGGGGAAGGGGATCGTCGACCGGCAGACCCTCGGCGAGCAGATCCTTCAGCGTGCCGAGGCCGAGGCGCAATGTCTTCATCTCGGCGCGGGCTTCGGGGGTCCGGGGGAACATGCCGAGCACCGCCGGCTGTTCGTTCGAGACGCAGACGTTCCAGGTCGTCGAACAGCAGGTCGGGAGGTGCGGCCGGGTGGCTATGGTGATTTCGTCGGCGCGGCGCAACGCCTTCCATATGATGCGGAGGCGCACCGGCCAGCGGGCGAAAAGCTCGGACGAGGGGAACAGGCCGGGGAAAATCCACCCTTCTGCAGCCGTCCGGAACGCCCGGCCCGCTTCGGCCTCGGGCGCCTTGATCCTGCCGGCGCGCTGAAGGGCGGCGAGCATATCCGTCTCCGGCGGCACGGGCGGCGGGACGTGGAGTCCGGTCAGGTCCTCGACCGCGTCGAGAAGGCGCCCGTAGTAGGAGAGCGAGAAGGCGGTAGGGCCGCGCAGCATCGCGCCGATGTCACCGGTCGGAAAACCTACGGTGCGCTCGAAGGCATAGATCGAACCGAACTCGGCCTTGATCGAGTGTCGGACCGCTGCACGGTGTGGGGCGGGCAGCTCGTTCATGGGATCACCTCGCCTGCAGGGTCCAGGTGGCGCGAGCGGGATCGGACTTCACGCTGATGATGGTGAAGGTCCGGCCATCGTAGATAACGGTGTCGGTGGCCGGGCTCGGCTCGACCGCCAGACCCGCCGCCAGGATGGTGATTTTGATGTCCCCGGCCTCGACCAGGCCGGCCTGAAACTCAAGGGTGGAAAAGCTGGACAGGAAGCCCCGGGCGGTGTGATCGACCGGGGTACCGGGGATCACACCTCCGCTGATCGGGTCATAAACGTCCGCGCCGGACCTCCGCAAAGTGATTGGATACACGATGCCGGCCAACGCATTCGAGACCGTCGCGGCCAACTTTCCATCTGTGAGCAAGCTCATGGTTGGGACTCCTTCACAGAATCAAAATGCCGTCGGGCCGGGCGGATTCATCGTCGTAGACGCTGCGGCCACCTTCACCAGCAGCGGCCCGGCCAAGCGCCATGCAGGTCGCAACGGCGCCATCAATGCGGCCCCGGCTTCGTGCCTTCGTCAGTTTTTCGTTCTCGGCCGGATCGGTGTCCGCGACGGCATTGGCGAAGCACATGCGGAGGAGCGGATTGCCGCCGTGCCGCAGCTTCCCGCCCAGGATGGCGGCCTTCATCGCCTTCATCGGTGCGGACATGCTGGCGAAGCCCTGCCCATGCTCGGCAACCGGGATCGTCTCGGATTGAAGGGCGGTGGTGACCGCTGTTGAGTTCCAGCGGTCGATTGCCACTTCTTGGACCGCGTACAGCTTGCCCAACTCAATGATATGGTCGGTGACGACGGTGTAGTCGACGCGGTTGCCCTCGGTCAGAACCAGGTGCCCGGCCTCGGCCCATTTCAGGTAATCGGCCTGATCTTCTTCGGACTTTCTCGCGATGCTGTCCGCAGGCAAGAAGAAGCAGGCCCGCACGTCATAGGCGGGTTCCGGCCCGCCATCATCGCGGAACACCGCGACGACCGCGGTCAGATCCTCTACGCTCGACAGGTCCACCCCGACCCAGCAGGCCTCACCGACAAGCGCCTCGTCGTCGCGGGTCGGCTCCGCCTTGTCGTAGATGTCCAGGGACACCCACGGCTCAGCGGCACCTTCGGTCCAAATGTTCATCGCGAAGCGCTTGAAGTCGGCGATCTCCGCTGGGAAATGCACGATGCGGCGGGCCTTGGTCCGCAACTCCTCAAGGCTGCAAAAGCCGTCGGCAATGGCCGGGTTCGCGGCGATCCAATGGGCCTCGTCCTGCCAATCCGCATCCGGCGGCGCGGCGAAGATGATCGGGACGAAAGTCGGGTCGATAATCTTGCCCGACGCGACCTTGTGCGAGTAATCCCACCAATCCCAGGCAAGCCCGCCTTGCCCGGCCCCGGCGGTGGAGATGATGAATGTCAGCGGCTGGTCCCGCTTCACCATGCTGTCGGTGATGGTTTTGAAGAGGGGACGGGCGTCCGCCGGCGCCCAACTATGGATTTCGTCAGCCAGGAAGAAGCTGACGTTCAGGCCATGCTTGGAATAGCTCTCCGAGCTGACGGCCTTCAGGGTGCCGGCGTTGTGCAGGTGGGTCAGCTTCTTTCGGCTCTCCATTGGCCGTACCCGCGATGCGGCGCGCGGGCTGGTCTGGATCATCTTCCAGCAGCTATTGAAGGCGATCCCGGCGTTTTCTTGGTCAGCAGCGGCCATGACCACCTGTCCGCCGGCTTCTGCTTCCGGCCCGACGAAGTGAGCGGCACCCAGCGCGGCGCAAAGCGTGGTCTTGCCATTGCCGCGAGGAATCCACAGCGCGGCGGTGCGAACCAAGCGCCTTCCGTTGGGTGTCGAGGGGCCATAGACGGCGCGGATGATAGCCTTCTGCCAGGGGCGCAGCCCGAAGCGTTCACCGGCCTTGGCGCCTTCCCACAGCTTCAGGCACTCCACGAACTGGATGATCCGCGCGGCCCGGCCCGTCGGGTCCGGGTGGTCGTCCGGGTTAACCGAGAAGGTGGGCAGGGACGTCATCGTCTGCCTCCTCCTTCTCGGCCTTGGCGGAATAGCGGCGGTGCGGCGTGACGCCAAGTTCGGCGGCCAGCAACCGCGCTTCGCGCATGGCACCTTGTGCGACCTTGAAGGCTGGATGGACCGTGAAGCTCGTTTCGGTCTTCACCACCCGACCCTCTGCCTGCATCTGTTCTTCCGCTTCCCGCGCGGCACCAGCGGCGCAGCAATAGCTTTCCAGCGTCTGGAGAACATCGGGGGTCAGAAGGCCCCGCGCTTGCAGCTCCGGCGCCGTGCGCTTCCACTCGGCACGGGCATAGGGGGCGAGCCAAGCCGGCGGCGGCGGGCAACGGCCGATGATGGCCCCCGTCTGCACCCCCTTCAGCTTCGGCTTACGCCCTTTCATCGTGAATCTCCAATTACCCTGTGAGTGCGCGCAGTCCTCCCCGCCCGCAATCGACCCCCCTCAGCCAAATTTCCGACTCCCCCCTCCCGTAACCGGCTCTCGGACGGCGTTTCCCCATGAGCCGTCCTCTTTCCCGGTCTTCCGGCTATGGCAGGGGCGACACATCGATTGCAGGTTCATCGGGTCCAGGAACAGCCGCCGGTCACCGCGCCATGCGCGGATGTGGTCGACGGTATTCGCGGAACATCCACAGGCGACGCAGGTGGGGTAGGCTTTCAGATGCGCCCGGCGCAGTTCTTTCCAGGCCGGATCGCTATAGGGCTTTGCCCGCTCTGCATTTCGGGGGTCCGGCAGTTTTGGCATGCAGGCGCAGCGCTGGCCGGCCGGCGCCAGCTTTCGACATCGTGAGCACACCCGGGGCGGAGCGGACGGCATGGCATCACCCGATGCGAGCCGACCGATACGGCTCGAGCAGCGGCGCCACGCTGGCAATCGACGGCTGGCGGCCCGGGTCGAGATACGACAAGCTGATGTCGCCGATGCCGATTGAGCGAAGGCACGGGTCACGGCCCCGCGCCGACCATTCGGCGGCGATCAGGGTCAGTGCGGCCTGTTTGATGTCGCCAGGTGCTGCGGCGCGGCCGGCTTGATACTCGACGACGAGGACGCCGCGGCACGACCAGGGGCGAGAGCGGCCGGAGCTGTCGAGGCGCACCAGCAGGCCGCTGTCATCATGGAGGCGGACCTCAGTCGAGACGTCGAGGGCTTGGCCGTCAAGCG
>JAYSCC010000351.1:0-4058 GCA_041915065.1 Zavarzinia sp. | reverse complement strand
GCCGATCACCGCCAGCGGCAATTGGTTCAGCCGGTCAGCATAGAAGAGATAGGAGACCGCACCCGAGGGCAGCAGGGAGGCGATCATCGTGTCGATCAGCACGTTGACCTGATAGATGCCGGCACCGATCACGGCCGGCATCAACAGGCGGAAGAAGCGCCGGACATGGACGTCCAGCCGGGGCATGAAGAGATAGAGCTTGATGCCGATCCGGCGGAGGTGAATGGCCAGCCAAATGAATTGCGCCATGCCGGCGACCGTGATCGCGACCGCCTGGTTATGCGCCGGATCGAGATATTTGAAGGGCAACAGCAAGGCGCCGCAGAGCACCAGATTGAGCAGGATCGGCGTCGCCGCCGGGGCCGCGAAACGCTGGTGGGCATTGAGGATGGCGCCGAGCAGCGAAACCAGGCTGATATAGCCGAGATAGGGAAAGGCGAGCTGGGTCAGGACGACCGCGAGGTTGAATTTCTCCGGCTCGTCGACGAAGCCGGGCGCCAGCACATGCATGAGCTGCGGCATGAAGACGATCGCCAGGGTGACGAAACCGGTCACCGTGATGACCAGGAGGGTGGCGATCTCGCCGGCGAAATGGGCGGCCCGCTTGGCCCCGTCCGGCCCCACCAGGATGCGGGAATAGAGCGGCACGAAGGCTGCACTGAAGGCGCCTTCCGCGAACAGGGCGCGGAAGAAATTGGGCATCCGGAAGGCGATCATGAAACAGTCGGCCGCCATGCCGGCGCCCAGGATCGCCGCGAACAGCGTGTCGCGCAGGAAGCCGAGCAGCCGGCTCACCATGGTCACGCCGCCGATGGTGGCGACCGAACGCATCAGGGCCATGAAGCGGGGCCTATTTCGCGGCGCTGCGCTTGGCCGGGCGAACGGGCTCGGCGCCGGCCGCCGCCGGCACGCCGGTATAGGCCAGCACTTCGGTGAGGCGCCGCTCGATCGCCTTCAGCTTGCCACCGTGGCGGATCTTGTGGCCGAACAGGTCGGAGACATAGAAGACGTCGACCGCCCGCTCGCCATAGGTGGCGATATGGGCGGAGCGGATGGTCAGATTCAGGCTGAACAGGGCGCGGGTCAGTTCGAACAGGAGACCCGGGCGGTCGCGCCCGTTGACCTCGATCACGGTCAGCCGGCTCGAAGCGTTGTTGTCGATCAGCACGCGGGGCACGACCTTGAAGGCCATGGTGCGCTTCGAGGGCGGCGTCCGGTTCTCCAGCACCTCGCGCGGGCGGACCCGGCCCATCAACACCTGCTCGATGGTGGTCGACAGTTTGGCCAGACGCTCCGGCCGGTCGAACGGTCCGCCTTCCGCGTCCTGCAGGGTGAAGACGTCGAGCGCCATGCCGTCGTTGGTGGTGAAGATCTTGGCGTCCATGATCGAGGCGCCGCACACCAGGATGGCGCCGGTCACCCGGGCGAACAGCCCCGGATGGTCGGCGGTATAGAGGGTGACTTCGGTCACCGAGCGGAAGCGGTCGATCCGGGTCGCCAGGGTCAGCGGCGCCTCCTCGCGGTCGGCCTCGCGGATCAGGCGGGCGTGGCGCTCGGCGCAGGCGGGATCGGTCGACAGGAAGTAGGACTCGGTGCAGCGCCGGAAGAAGGCGTCCAGTTCTTCCTGGCTCCAATCCTTCAGGCGGGCAGCGATCTCGCCCTTCAGGCGGCCCAGGCGTTCGCGGCTGGCGGCGGCGTGGCCGCCCGAGAGCAGCGGCTCGGTCTCGTAATAGAGGGTGCGGAGGAGCTGGCCCTTCCAGGCGTTCCAGATGCCGGGGCCGACGGCGCGGATGTCGGCCACGGTGAGCACGGTCAGCAACCGCAGGCGTTCCGGGCTCTGCACCAGCTCGGCGAAGTCCTGCACCGTCTTGGGGTCGGAGAGGTCGCGCTTCAGCGCCGTATTGGACATGGCCAGGTGATGGCGCACGAGCCAGGCCACCATCTCGGTCTCGGCGTCGCTCAGGCCGAGGCGCGGGCACAGGCGCTGCGCCACTTCGGCGCCGAGCACGGAATGGTCGCCGCCGCGGCCCTTGGCGATGTCGTGGATCAGCACCGCGCAATAGAGGGTGCGGCGCGAGACCAGCTTGTGGATGATGTCGTTGGCGAGCGGCAATTCCTCGGCCAGGACGCCGCGCTCGATGTCGGCCAGTACGCCGATCGCCTGGATGGTGTGCTCGTCGACCGTATAGACATGATACATGTCGTATTGCATCTGGGCGACGACCCGGCCGAAATCGGGCACGAAGCGGCCGAACACGCCGGCCTCGTTCAGGCGGCGCAGCGCCGTTTCGGGATCCTTGCGGCTGGTCAGGATCTGCAGGAACAGGGCATTGGCCTGGGCATCGGCGCGCAGCGCGGCATCGATACGCTTCAGGTTCTTGGTGATCAGCCACAGCGCATGGGGGTGGATGTCCAGCTCGTGACGCTGGGCGACCTCGAACAGGCGGATCATGTCGATCGGCGCCACCTCGAACTGCTGTTCGGCGGCGACCGAGAGGCGGTTGCCTTCGAGCAGGAAGCCTTCCAGCGTCTTGGCCCAGCGCGACAGGTTCAGGAGTTTCAGCTTGGTCGGCTTGCGCCGCGCCTCTTCCTCCAGATTCGCACAGAAGATGCGGGTCAGCACGCCGACATCCTTGGCGAAGAGGAAATAGTGCTTCATGAAGCGCTCGACACCCTTGGTGCCGGCGTGGTCGGTATAGCCGAGGCGGCGCGCGAGTTCGGGCTGGACGTCGAAGGTCAAGCGCTCCTCCGGCCGGCCGGTCAGGAAGTGCAGGTGACAGCGCACGTTCCAGAGGAAATTCTCCGCCTTGACGAAGCGGCGGTATTCGTCGGCCGAAAGGACGCCCTTGGTCACGAGTTCGGCGGCGTCGTCCACCCGATGGACATATTTGGCGATCCACCACAGCGTGTGAAGGTCGCGGAGCCCGCCCTTGCCTTCCTTCACGTTGGGCTCGACCGTGTAACGCGAATCGCCCAGGCGGCGGTGGCGCTCGTCGCGCTCCTTCAGTTTCGCTTCGGCGAAGGCGGCACCGGTGCCGGCCATCACTTCGCGGCCAAAGCGTTCCTTGAGTTCGGTATAGAGCGCCTGGTCGCCCCACAGCCAGCGCATCTCCAGGAGCGCCGTGCAGATCGTCTGGTCCTGGCGGGCGAGGCGGATGCAGTCGTCGACCGAGCGGGTGGCATGGCCGACCTTCAAGCCCAGATCCCACAGGATATAGAGCATGTATTCGATGACCTGCTCGTGCCAGGGCGTCTGCTTATAGGGCAGAAGGAACAGGATATCGACGTCCGAACCCGGCGCCAGCTCGCCCCGCCCGTAGCCGCCGAGGGCGACGAGGTCGAGCCGTTCGCCCGCAGTCGGATTGACCAGGGGATAGATGTGGCCGAGCACGAAGTCATAGAGCGTGCGCACGATCTGATCGACCAGGTGGCAGAGGCCGGCCGCGGTCTCCCGCCCGCTCGCCTCGTCCGCCTCCAGCCGGCGCCGGCATTCCGCCCGCCCGTCCGCCAGCGCCTTTTTGAAGCGCTGCACCAAGCCGGCCCGTAGCGCTTCCGGCGTCGCCGCCTCGGCGGCCATGGCCTCCAGCGCTTCGATCAATTCCTTCCGGTCGACGATGGCGCGGCGGTGCTTGACGGTGATGTCCATTCGGTCCTCGGGCTCCTCGACCCCTATAGGTAAGGCAGGGAGGGCTGGAAGTCGATATGGCCACCGAGACTGGATGCCAATGTTGGGGCGTATTGTCGCCACAATCATTAGGCACTGTCGGATTTGTGATGCAATCAGGGGGCGTTGGAATGAAGCAAATCAGCCTTGGGGTCATCTGGGGATTGGCGTTGCCAACAGTTGCACTATTGGCTGCCGCCCTGCTCCAGAGCCGAGCCGATGACCATATCTTGGTCGAGGTTGTCGGCAAGGTCGCGATGGTGGCTGCTGGGGCTGCCGCCGCCCAGATCGGCGACTCGTTTCGCACTGTTTTTTTTGTAAGCGCAGTGGGGGCCGTGGGTGGCGGTCTGTCCGGGGTAGCAGGCTATTTGCTCCTGGCGCCCCCCGAACTCGG
>JAYSCC010000350.1:0-4066 GCA_041915065.1 Zavarzinia sp. | reverse complement strand
CAGGGCGCGGGCCAGTTCCAGGCGGACCCGGACCAGATCGGGATCGCGGGCCAGGATATCGTCGAAGATCTGCGCGGCTTCGTCGTATTGGCCGGCGGCGACGGCGAGCAGGCCCTGGCGGAATTCCGCCTCGGTCTGGAGCTGTTCTTCCGTCGGTTCGGCCGTGGCCGCGGCGGGCGGCGCCCCCTCGGGCGGCAGCGGCACGGCGCCATCGAGCGCCGTGGCCGGTCGCCCGGCGACGACACCCGCCACCAGCAAGGCGGCGAGCAAGATCCTGGATGTCATGCCAGTCGGGCCGCTGGTTCTGCCGTCCTGCGGGCCGGTGCCGTTAGCGCACGGCCCCGAAGGCCCCGCTCAACTGCGTGTTGGAGGTGCTGCCCGCGACCAGATTGCTGCCCGAAACGAACCAAGTGCCGCCCGCTTCCTCGGCCTTGGGACCGTAGAAGGCCCCTTGCAGGGCGGTCGGCCCGTCCGGCGTCGTGGTGCCGTATTGCGTGGTCATGCCGGTGGCGCCGCTGCCCGTGATCGAGGCGGTCGGTGCGCTGATGCTGGCGCCCGTAAAGGTGATATTGGGCAGGGCGGTGCCGGCCGGCGTGCTGCCGTCCATCCGCTTCAGGTTGGTGATCTGGGCGGAGACCGCGCCGGTGCCGAAATTGGCGCTCAGCGAGAAATCGCCGGCGATGATCGCGGCACTGTTCGACCCCGGGAAGACCTGGGTGCCCACCGTCTTGCCGAGGTAGGTGGCGGAGGCGGGGAGGCCGGCGATGGTGGAGAGGTCCGGACTGGTGCCATAGCCGCTCCGCGCGAAGGCCGAACCGCCGGAGACGATGAACTGATTCTTCGTCGGGTCGGTCGGGTCGATGTCGGTGGCGGTCCAATAGGCGAAGCCCATGTAGGTCAGATTGGCGACCGTGGTGCTGCCGTCCATCACCGTGGCCCGGATGTGGCCGCCGGCGATCGGTGTGTAGTCGGTGGCATCGAAGCCGGACAGCACCGCGGCGTTGTCGGTCGATGTCCTGAGCCCGGTCAGGACCGAACTGGCGGTCGACCACTCGGTGAACAGGGCGGACAGGGTCTTGGTGCCGCCGGTCGAATTGGTGCCGCCGGTGACCACCAGCTTCAGGTCGTCCGCCCCGGCGCTGCCGGCGGCGGCACCCGGGTTGGCCTTGGCCATCGAGGCGATCTGGAAGTCGAAGGGGAATTCGTCGTGCGCCGGGGTGGTGCAGACCAGCAGCAGGCAGCCCGAAGCCGGGACATGGACGGTGCCATTGATCGCCGAATTGGAGAACTGCCGCCCGGTGCCGGTGGTCAGGCTGCCGTCGCGCGGCAGGGTCTCGAGGATCGAGGTGATCGGGGCCGGGGGCGTGGTGCCGTTCGAGGTGGTCGACGACTTCGAACCGCCGCCACCACAAGCGGCGAGAAGTGCACAGGCCGCCCCCGCGACCACCGTCCTGCTCAATCCACGCATCGCCCGCCCCCACGACTCGACTGGAAAAGCCGGGCTGTCACGGCACCGGCATCGTGGACAGAGCCTATCTCAACTAGAGGCTGCGGTCATGGCGGGGGCCTGCGGCAAATCGGATATTCGCCCCGTTTTGGCGCAAAGCTCCCCTTTCTGCCATCGCCCGTGGTCAGGCGTTGCGTAGATACCACGTGTAATCGAGGGCGGAGACCTGGGCGTGGAAGCGATCCAGTTCCGCCTTCTTGATCGCGGTGAAGACTTCGGCGTAGCGGGTGCCCAGATAGGCGCGCATCATGTCGGATCTCTCGAAGGCGGCGATGGCGTCGGCCCATTGGGTCGGCAGGCGTTCCGCCGTCTCGGCATAACCGTCCTTCTCGACGATCGCGGGCGGGGTCAGCTTCTCCGCGATGCCGTGGTGTACCCCGGCCAGCACGGCGGCGCAGGCGAGATAGGGATTGGCGTCGGCGCCGCAGACCCGGTGCTCGATATGGCGGCTCGACGCAGGCCCGATCGGCACCCGCACGCTGACCGAGCGGTTGTTGACGCCCCAGCAAGGCGCGATCGGGGCATAGGAACCGAGGCGGAAGCGGCGGTAGGAATTGGCGTTGGGCGCGAAGATCGCGGTCGCCTGCGGCATGGTCTCGATCAGGCCGGCGATGGCGTGGCGCATCAGGGGCGGCCCCGCCGGATCTTCCGAGGCGAAGGCGTTGCTGCCGTTGTCGCCGTTCAGCGACAGGTGGATATGCAGGCCGGAGCCGGTGCGCCCGGTGAAGGGCTTGGCCATGAAGGTCGCGACCAGGTCGTGCTTCTGGGCGACGCCGCGCACCGTGCGCTTGAAGAAGATCGCATCGTCGATCGCTTTCATGGCATCCGGCTGGTGGCGCAGGGTGATTTCGAACTGGCCGGGGGCGAATTCGCTGATCGCCGTCTCCGCCGGCAGATGCTGCGCTTCGAAGGCGGCCTGCAACTCGGTCAGGAAGCCGCCGAATTCCTCGAGCGCATTGAGTTCATAGACCTGGGTGGTCACGAGCTGCTGCCCGGTCAGGGGTGACTTGGCGAGGCGCGCCATGCCGTCCGCCCCGAGCTTGGGATCGACGACATAGAATTCGAGTTCTGCGGCGACCACCGGGGTCAGCCCCAGGTCCTGGTAACGCTGCACGACCCGGGCCAGGGCGTGGCGGGGATCGGCCTCTTCCGGCCGCCCGTCGAGATGATAGACGGAGAGGATGACCTGGGCGGTGGCAGGGGTCAGCCAGGGCGCCCGCTTCAGCGTGCCGGGGACCGGGAAGGCCAGGCGGTCGGCATCGCCTTCCTCCCAGACGAGGCCGGTCTCGTCGACGTCCGCCCCGGTGATGTCGAGGCCGAGGATTGAACAGGGCAGGGGCCGGCCGTTGGTATAGACCGAGGCCAGTTCATGGGCGCGCACCGTCTTGCCGCGGGCGACGCCGCTGGTATCGGTCAGTACGAGCTGCACCGCCGTGATGTCGGGATTGGCGGCGAAAAAGGCTTGGGCCTCGGCGCCGTCGGTGGCGGCGGGATGGCGGCTGGTCAAGGTCAGGCTCCGGCAAGCAGGCAGTCGCAGGCGGCGGCGACGGTGGCGACCAGATGGTCGACATCGTCGACCGTGGTCGCGGGACAGGTCAGGGTCATGTTGTGGAAGGGCGCGATCAGCACGCCCCGGTTCATCAGGTAGAGGTGGATCGCGGCTTCGAGCGGCCCGTGCATGGATCTGGCCGCCTCGGCCCCGTTCCGCGGCGGCAGGGGACCGCAGACGAATTCGGCCCGGGCACCGACGGCGGAGACATGCCAGGGCAGGCCGCGCGCACCGATGACATGGCGAAGTCCGTCGGCGAGGCCGGCCGACATGGCCAACATGTGGCCGAAGGCTGCCGGCGTCATCACCTGTTCCAGGTTGGCGCGCAGCGCCCGTAAGGCCAGGGCATTGGCGGACAGGGTGGTGCCCATGCCCGAATGGCCGGGACTGGCGGCGGCGCGGGCGCGCGCCATGCCGTCCGCCACTTCGGCGGTGAAACCCCAGACGGCGCAGGGCACGCCGCCCGCGATCGCCTTGCCGACGACGAAGAAATCGGGCGCCAAGTCATGCGCCCGGGTCCAGCCGCCGGGGCCGGTCGAGATCGTGTGGGTCTCGTCGATCAGCAGAAGCGTGCCGGTCGCCCGGCAGGCCGCCTGCACGCCCTCGATGAAGCCCTCGTGCGGCAGCACCATGCCGATATTGGTCAGGGCGGGTTCGGTGATCACACAGGCGACGTCGCGGTCCGCCAGCGCCGCTTCGAGCGCCGGCAGATCGTTGAATTCGACCACCTTGGCGAGCGCCGTGAGATCGGCGACCTGGCCGAGCAGGCCGGGACGGTGGATCGGCCGGCCCGTATCGTCCAGGCGGACGAAAGTCTCGTCCACGGTGCCGTGATAGCAGCCGTTGAAGACCAGGATCTTCGGCCTGCCCGTGATCGCGCGCGCCCAGCGCAGTGCGAAACGGTTGGCGTCGGTCGCGGTTGAGGCGACCTGCCAGAAGGGCAGGCCGAAACGCTCCGCCAGCAGGCGGCCGGCGACCACCGCGTCCTCGGTCGGCAGCATATAGGTCAG
>JAYSCC010000349.1:0-4072 GCA_041915065.1 Zavarzinia sp. | reverse complement strand
GAAAAATGCGCCTCGTCCTGGCCACGGCCCTGCTCTCGATCCTGCTGCCCGCGGCCGCCTCGGCCCAGGATGCCGGCGCGGGCGAGAAAGTATTTATGAAGTGCAAGATATGTCATCAGATCGGCGAAGGGGCGAAAACCCTGGTCGGTCCCGAACTGAATGGCATCGTCGGCAGAAAATCCGGCTCTATCGAAGGTTTCGCCTATTCCCCGGCGATGAAAGATGCCGGCATCACCTGGACCGAAGATCAATTATCAGAATATCTTAAGAATCCGAAACTGAAGGTGCCGAACAACAAGATGGCTTTCGTCGGCCTGACCAAGCCGGAAGACATCGCCAACGTGATCGCCTTCCTGAAACAGTTCGACGCCACCGGCAAGAAGACCCCATGATAAGGGCTCCTTCCTTCTGAACAGCCCTTTCCGGCCGGCTTGCCGCGACGGGCCGGAAAGGAGCACCCATGGCGTCTTTCGTGGCTGTCGTTCTGGTCTGCCTGAAGTCCGTTTCGCCGGATGCCTGCAACGAGGCGACCGCAGTCGACTATATTTCCAACACCGTGCCCAACGAGATGCGTTGCCTGACCGGCTGGCAGGAAACCGTGGCGGGCTCCAGCCTCGGCAACAGCCTGGGCACGCTCACCTATGTGAAGACGATCTGCCGCCCGGCGGCGGAGCGCCCACCGCTCGACAACTGACGCCTCAGTCGCGGAAGGCACGCTCGAGGTTCCGCGCCTGGTCGAGGCCGATCGCCGCGCCGATATCGGCGATGCCGCGCAAGGCGGTCGAGGTCAGGTCGGCATCGGCGAACTTGGCGCCGGCCAGTTTGGCGCCGGTCAGGTCCGCCCCGCCCAACTGCGCGCCACGCAGGTCGGCCCCGCGCAGGTCCGCGTCGCGCAGATCGGCGAATTCGAGATCGACGCGTGAGAGATCGGCGCCGGAGAGATCGGCCCCGCTCAGCACGGCGGATTTCAGGACCGCCCGCATCAAGCCCATGGACTGGTTGCGCATGTCGGCGCCGAGCCGGGCGCCCGAAAGATCGGCATGGCTGAGGCCGGCATTGGTCAGGTCCCCGGCGATGCGCGCCGCGTGGAGATTCGCCCGGTCGAACTTCGCCCCGATCGCCTGGGTGCCGAACAGGCTGGCGCCCGAAAGATCGGCGCCGCTGAAATCGGCGCCCAGCGCCCAGGCCTGATCCAGCACCGCCCCGGCCAGATGGGCACCGGCGAGCTTGGTCCGGTTCAGCACCGCGGCCCGGAGATCGGCTCCGGCGAGATCGATGCCCGAAAGGTCGAGCCCGGAAAGATGCCGCCCGCCGAGGCTCCGGCCCGGCACCGCCTCCACCTCCGCCCGCGTCATCTCCGCCTCGGTCATGGCTGGCGAGGTCATGTCGAGGTAACGCATCATGTCCTGCGCCGGGACAGGCCCGGCCCAGCAGAAGGCAAGGAAGAAAGCGGCAATTCTTCGGCCCGTCATCCCACGGCGTTTCCTCGTTTTCCCGAAAATAACACGTCGGTACGCAAGAATTCGCGGCGAAAGGCGGCGGCTTTACTTATTTGACACTCAGAAAAGCCGCGGTCCGATGCAGGATGGCGTGGCGCCGGGCCAGCGCCTGCACGTCGTCGGCATAGCCACCGCCGATCACGCCGCAGACAGGCAGGCCGGCACCGCGCAGCCGGCCGATCACCAGGGCGTCGCGCGCTGCGATGCCTTCGTCGCTCAGGGCAAGGCGGCCCAGGCGGTCGTCGCGATGGACGTCGACGCCTGCATTGTAGAAGGCGAGCTGGAAGGGCCCGGCCGCCAGCGCCTGTTCCAGTGCCGGTACGACTTCGGCCAGATAGGCCTCGTCCCCCGCGCCCGGCGCCACATCGACATCGAGGCAGCCGGCCTCCTTGCGCACCGGGAAATTGGCGCCGCAATGGACCGAGAGGGTGAAGACCGAGGCATCGCCCCGGAACACCGCCGCCGTGCCGTCGCCCTGGTGGACGTCGAGGTCGACGATCAGGGCGCGTCCGATCCGTCCCTCCGCCTGCAAGGCCCGGATCGCCACCGCGACATCGTTGAAGACGCAGAAGCCCGCCCCCGTCTCCGGCCGGGCGTGATGGCTGCCGCCCGCCGTGTTGCAGGCGATGCCGTGTTTCAGCGCCAGGCGGGCGGCGAGCAGCGTGCCGCCGTTGGCGAGCAGCGCCCGCCGCACCACCCCCTCGTCGACCGGCAGCCCGATCCGCCGCTCGATCGCCGCCGGCACCGTCCGCGCCAGCACGGCATCGACATAGGCGGCGTCATGGGCACGGAGGAGATCCGCCCGCGTCACCGGCGCCGGGACATGGGTATTGGCCGGCCGCGCCAGGCCCTGGGCCTGCAACTCGGCGAAGAGGGCGGCGAATTTGCCCATGGGGAAGCGATGCCCTGCCGGCAGGACGGGGGCATAGGCTTGGTGGTGGACGACAGGCGGCAAATCGGGTTCTGCTGTCGGCCGCGAAGGATCGGAGGAAAAGTCCATGAAGCTCGTCTCGTTCCGCCAAGGCTCCCGCCTCGGCTATGGCGCGGTCAAGGGCGACGGCATCGTCGATCTTTCCACTCGCCTGGGTACCGACGCCCCGGACATCAAAGACTGTATCGCCGGCCAGCTCGGCCGGGCCGCGGCCGAAGTGGCGCGGGCGACGCCCGACCTCGCCCTGGCCGAGGTCACCCTGCTGCCGCCGGTACCGAACCCCGGCAAGATCATCTGCATCGGCGTCAACTATGCCGAACATGCGGCCGAGATGGGGCGGAAGCCGCCGCCCTATCCGACCGTCTTCACCCGTTTCGCCGATACGCTGGTCGGGCCGGAGGGCGCCCTGGTGCTGCCCCGCAATTCAAGGGATTTCGATTACGAGGGCGAATTGGCGGTGATCGTCGGCCGCCGGGCCCGCCATGTCCGCGAGGGCGATGCCATGGCCCATGTCGCCGGCTATTCCTGCTTCCAGGATGCTTCGGTCCGCGATTTCCAGCGCCACACCAGCCAATTCACCCCGGGCAAGAACTTCCCGGCGACCGGCGGCTTCGGCCCCTGGATCGTCACCGCGGACGAAGTGCGCGATCCCCATGCGCTGCGCCTCACCACCAAGGTCTCCGGCGTCACGCGCCAGAACGGCTCGACCGCCGACATGATCTTCCGCATTCCGGCCCTGATCGCCTATCTCTCCTCCTTCACCACGCTCGAACCGGGCGACGTGATCGCGACCGGCACGCCGTCCGGCGTCGCCGCCGGTCAGACCCCGCCGCCCTGGCTGGTCGCGGGCGATGTCGTCGAGGTCGAAATCGAACAGATCGGATTGCTCAGGAACCACGTAGAAGCAGAAGGATGAGGCCGCGCCGCCTCGTCCGCCCTGGACGAGGTGGTGGAATGAGCAGTCTCGATCGCATGTTGCGCCTGTTGGATCTGTTCGCCGCGGAGCGGCCGAGTTGGAGCGCCGAACAGGCGATCGCCCGCACCGGCTATTCGCGCTCGACGGTCTATCGCTATTTCCGGAGCCTGGCGGCCGCCGGCCTGCTCGCCCCCGGGGCGGACGGAGTCTATACCCTCGGCCCGGCAGTGATCGGGCTCGATCGCGTGATCCGGCTCTACGACCCGCTGCTGACCGCGGCCCGGCCTCATCTGGCCGAACTCGCCCGCGCCCTCGGCCTGGTCGCGGTGGCCGCCCCCTACCGCGAGCAGATCCTGGTCACCCATGTCGAGGCCGGTTCCGGCCAGTTGCCGCCGGCCGAACTGGCGCGCGGCCATGCCGCCGACCTGTTCGACAGCGCCGCCGCCCGCGTGTTGCTGGCCCATGAGACGCCGCGCCGGCTCCGCCGCCTGCACGACATCCAGGCCCCGGCGATCGCCAAGGCCGGCCTCGGCACGACCTGGAACGCCTTCCGCCAAGCCCTCAAGGTGCAGCGCCGGGTCGGTTTCGCGGTCCATATCGGCAGTGGGCCCCTGGGTGAACTCCGGGTCGCCGTGCCGGTCTTCGCCGAAGGGGAACGGGTGATCGCCGCCCTGGCCGCCCCCTCCGGCGCCCCGGAGGCCGCCCATATCGGCGAGATGCTGATCC
>JAYSCC010000348.1:0-4074 GCA_041915065.1 Zavarzinia sp. | reverse complement strand
GAGGAAGAGGGCACGCACTTCGAATCCTTGTATTTCCTGACCCTGCTCTACCTGCCGCCCGCCGAGACCGCGGCCCGGGCCGAGCGCCTGCTCTATGTCACGCCCAAGGGCGGCGAGGTCCGGCACGGCCGCGAGGTCGTGAACGGGTTCATCGACCGGACCGAACGCCTGCTGCAACTGGTCGAGGGCATCATGCCGGCCTGCGCCTGGCTCGACGATGCCGAGACCCTGACCTATCTCCATTCGACCGTCTCGACCACGCGGCACCGCGTGGCCGTGCCCGAGGTGCCGGTCTATCTCGACGCGATCCTCGCCGACCGGCCGCTGGCCGGCGGCCTCGCGCCGCGCCTCGGCGAGGCCCATCTCCGCACCCTCACCGTGTTCGGCTTCCCGGGACAGACCACGCCCGGCATCCTGGATGACCTGAACCGCCTCGCCCTGCCCTACCGCTGGTCGACGCGGGCGATCATGCTCGACAAGCCCGATGCCGCGAAGCTGCTCGGCCGCATCCGCCGGCAATGGTTCGCCAAGAGGAAGAGCATCGCCGCCATCCTGAAGGAGGTGATGACCAACGAGGCTTCGGCCCTACAGGATTCCGATGCCGCCAACAAAGCGGCCGATGCCGACCTCGCCTTGCAGGAACTCGGTGCCGACGTCGCCGGTGCCGCCTATGTCACCGCCACGGTCACGGTCTGGGACGAGGATCCCCGCCTCGCCGACGAGAAGCTGCGCCTCGTCGCCAAGGCGATCGAGGCCCGCGACTTCACCTGCATGGTGGAGACGGTCAATGCGGTCGAGGCCTGGCTCGGTTCCCTGCCCGGCCACGCTTACGCCAATGTGCGGCAACCGCCGCTCTCCACAATCAATCTCGCCCACATGATGCCGCTCTCGGCGGTGTGGGCGGGGCCGGAACGGGACGAGCATCTGGCAGCGCCCCCTCTGCTCTTCGGCAAGACCGAAGGCTCGACCCCGTTCCGGTTTTCTCTGCACGTCGGGGACGTCGGCCATACAATGGTGGTCGGGCCGACCGGCGCCGGCAAGTCGGTGCTGCTCGCCCTCACGGCCCTGCAGTTTCGCCGCTACCCGGGCAGCCGGATCTTCGCCTTCGACTTCGGCGGCTCGATCCGGGCTGCCGTGCTCGCCATAGGCGGCGACTGGCACGATCTCGGCGGCCGCATCGCTGGCGAGGCCACCGTCGCCTTCCAGCCCCTCGCCGCCATCGACGACACCGCCGGCCGAGCCTGGGCCGCCGACTGGCTGGCGGGCATCCTGCGCCGCGAGGGCGTGCCGGCCACGCCGGAGGTGAAGGAGCATCTCTGGTCGGCCCTGACTTCGCTGGCTTCAGCCCCAATCGCGGAGCGCACGCTGACCGGCGTTTCGGTGCTGCTGCAATCGAACAGGCTGAAGCAGGCCCTGCGCCCCTATTGCCTGGCCGGCGCCTTCGGCCGGCTGCTCGACGCCGACAGCGAGGATCTCGGTGATGCCGATGTGCAGGCCTTCGAGATCGAGGGCCTGATCGGCACGGCCGCGGCCCCTGCCGTGCTCGGGTATTTGTTCCATCAGATCGAGGCCCGTCTCGACGGTGTGCCGGCGCTGATCGTGATCGACGAAGCCTGGCTCGCCATCGACGACGAGGACTTCGCCGGGCAGATCCGGGAATGGCTGAAGACGCTGCGCAAGAAGAACGCCAGCGTCGTCTTCGCCACCCAGAGCCTTGCCGACATCGACGGCGCCGCGATCGCGCCGGCCATCATCGAGAGCTGCCAGACCCGCCTGCTGCTGCCCAACGCCCGCGCGGTCGAGCCGCAGATCGCCGCGATCTACCGCCGCTTCGGCCTCAACGACCGGCAGATCGAGATCCTCGCCCGGGCTATCCCCAAGCGCGACTACTACTGCCAATCCCGGACGGGCAACCGCCTGTTCGAACTCGGCCTCGGCGAGGTCGCGCTGGCCTTCACCGCCGCCTCGTCCAAAGCCGACCACGCCGCAATCGACGAGGTGTTGGCCACGGAAGGACGTGAGCGCTTCGCCGAAGCCTGGCTGCGCCGGCGCGGCCTCGACTGGGCCGCCGACCTGATCCCTTCCCTCGACAATCTTGCTCCCGATGAGGTGACGCCATGACGCGCCGGTCCCTGCTCGCCGCAGGCCTCGCGGCGGCCCTCGTGCTGGCGCCGCCAGCACGGGCCGCCTGGATCGTCTTCGATCCCTCTAACTACGCCGAGAACGTGATCCAGGCCGCGCGGGCGCTCGAGCAGATCAACAACCAGATCGTCTCGCTGCAGAACGAGGCGCAGATGCTGATCAACGAGGCCCGCAACCTCATGAGCCTGCCCTATACGGCGCTGCGGGAGCTTCAGTATTCGATCCAGCGCACCCAGTCCCTGCTGATGCAGGCCCAGAACATCGCCTATGACGTCCAGCAGATCGACGATGCCTTCGCCACCACCTATGGCACCGCCCAGGTCTCGGCCTCCGACCAACAGCTGATCGACGGGGCAAGGACGCGCTGGTCGATCACGGTCGGCGGCTTGCAGGACGCCATGCGGGTCCAGGCCGGCGTCGTCGGCAATATCGACACAAACCGGCTCGAGACGGCGGCCCTCGTGGGCGCCAGCCAGGATGCCGCCGGGGCCTTGCAGGCCGCCCAGGCCGGCAACCAGCTCCTCGCCCTCCAGGCCCAGCAGCTCGCCGACCTGACCGCCGTGGTGGCCGCCAACGGCAGGGCCGATGCCCTCGCCGAGGCCGAGCGGGCCGCTGCCGCCGAGCAGGGGCGGGAGCAGCGCCGCCGCTTCCTCACGCCGGGCGAAGGCTATGTGCCGGGCAACGCCCGCATGTTCCACGACTGACGGCGGGACCGCGTCATGGAAGGCACCGGCGTCATCGACCGCTTCCTCGAAGTCTTCACCCGCTACATCGATTCAGGCTTCGGCCTGCTGCACGGCGAGGTCGCCTGGCTCGCCACCACGCTGATCGCCCTCGACATGACGCTGGCCGCCCTGTTCTGGGCCTGGGGTGCCGACGAGGACATTCTCGCCCGCCTGGTGAAGAAGACCCTCTTCGTCGGCGTCTTCGCCTACATGATCGGCAACTGGAACACGCTGGCCCGTATCGTCTTCGAGAGCTTCGCGGGGCTGGGCCTGAAGGCCAGCGGCTCGGCCCTTGCCATCGAAGACCTGCTGCGGCCCGGCCGCGTCGCCCAGACCGGGCTCGATGCCGGCCAGCCCCTGCTCCAGGCCCTCTCCGACCTGATGGGCTACTGGTCCTTCTTCGAGAACTTCGTCCAGATCGCCTGCCTGCTGCTCGCCTGGGTTCTCGTGCTGCTCGCCTTCTTCATCCTCTCGGTCCAGCTCTTCGTCACCCTGATCGAGTTCAAACTCACCACGCTCGCCGGCTTCGTGCTGATCCCCTTCGGCCTCTTCGGCAAGTCGGCCTTCATCGCCGAGCGGGTGCTGGGCAATGTCATTTCCTCCGGCGTGAAGGTGCTGGTGCTCGCCGTCATCGTCGGCATCGGCTCCAGCCTCTTCGCCGAGTTCACCGCCGGTTTCGGCGGCGAGCAGCCCAGTATCGACGAGGCCATGGCGATCGTCCTCGCCTCGCTGGCCATGCTCGGCCTCGGCATCTTCGGACCCGGCATCGCCAATGGCCTCGTCTCCGGCGGGCCGCAGCTCGGCGCCGGCTCCGCTGTCGGCACCACCCTGGCCGCTGGCGGAACCCTGGCCGCAGGAGCGGCCGCTGCCCGCATGACGGCCGGGGCCGCTGCCGGTGCAGCCACCGCCAGCGCCAGGGCCGGTGCCGGCGTGACCGGCGGCGCCTCCACCGCCTATGCCCTCGGGGCCGGCGGAGAGAGCGGTGCTGCCCGTGTTGCTCATGGCCTTGCCGGCGTCGCAAGGGCCGGAGCGGCTGCCGCTTCCCGGCCCTTCAAGACGGCCGCCGCCAGGTCGTCCGCCGCGCTGGGCGAAGCCGCCCGGGAAGGGGCGCGCAGCGCCTTCGCGGCGACCGGCGGCAGTTCCACCGCCGGCACGGTCGCCGGCGGCGCTGCGCCAGCAGGGGACACCCAAGCCTCTGCCCCGCAGC